>NZ_JACGWD010000044.1:0-38057 GCF_014077565.1 Pseudoalteromonas sp. 5Ae-yellow | reverse complement strand
TTATCTGATGACCACATTTTCTGATTTCTCGAGCCCAAAAATGAGAAGTTGCACAGGCCTCTAAAGCAACTAAACACGTAGTGTGTTGTTGGAAAAAAGATAACACTTGCGCACGCTTTAACATTTTTTTTTTAACTAAGCGCCCTTGTTCATTGCAGCACACCACATGGAAAAATCTTTTTGCTATATCTAAACCAATTGTTGTAATCTTCATTTTGGTCTTCTTGTCCCTTTGATTATTGTAACCACTTTAATCATGGCACATAGATGCCGTATAGGGAGGAGACCATTACATCAGGTTAAGTAATATCGTTTAATAAAATGGCTCTGTAGCTAACTAGCAACAGAGCTTTTTTTATAACTCGACTTTTTAAAGGTCGCTTTTCCACCTCGTTTAGCAAAGCGTTTTTTAGGTGAACTTTTTGGTAACCTTGCAAATGCATTGCTATCGCAGTTTGCTGCTAATTGTACAAACCCATTTAGGTCAGTAAGTAAAGGCTGTAAAAATTGCTGATAACTCATTACTTGCTGCGCGATATCACCTAAGCTCGATTCCCACTTTGCGGTTAAATCAGGACTCGCTAAACCTTGTGGTAATACGCTAATAAGGGCAAGTCCCGTTTCGGTCGCTCTAATTGACTTACCTTCACGTTTTAAAAAACGCCGCTTAAATAACAACTCGATTATTCCCGCACGTGTTGCCTCCGTACCTAAACCATCAGTGTCTTTTAATACTTTTTTAATTTGTGGATCTTTAACATAACGACTAATGCCGGTCATCGCAGCCAATAATGTAGCATCGGTAAAATAAGCAGGAGGTGATGTATGCTTTTCGACCACTTCGCCTTGCTCACAAAAAAGAGGCATACCTTTAGTTAAAGGAGGTAACGTAGCTTCATCTTTTAATTCAGACTTACCCATTAATACCTTAAAGCCCAGGCTTACATCTTGTTTTGCATTTGCTTTAAATAATCCGCCAGCGATTGTTATCTCTGCTTTAGTTTCGTTATAAATATAGTCGGGATAAAACTGAATTAGGTAATGGCGGCTTATTAATTGATATACCTTCGCTTCGTCACCGTTCAAACTCGCTGACTTTAACTGCTTAGCCGTAGGCACAATGGCATGATGGGCAGCCACTTTTGAATCGTTAAAACATTTACTACGCTTTTTTACATCAGCCCCGTTTACTAATTCACTGCTTTGCCCACCATTAGCACTTATAGCTTTAAAAATAGCTGATGCATCTTGATGGTGATCTTTAGGTAAATAACGATTATCCGAGCGTGGGTAAGTAATTAATTTATGACGTTCGTAAAGTATTTGGCAAATATCCAACACTTTTTGAGCTGGCATACCAAATGCTTTAGCCGCATCGATTTGTAGTGCAGATAAATTATAAGGTAATGGAGCACTTTGTTTTTTTTGTTTTTGGTCAAGTGAAGTAAGCTCAGCACTTTGCTTTGTAATGCGTGAAGCAACATTTTGTGCGAGTGCTTTGTTAAGTATTCGCCCTTCTTCATCTTGATGTGGCTCACATGCTTTACTAGGAACCCACTTAGCTATGAATGGCTGGTTATCTGGAGTAAGTAAATGCGCCAGTACATCGTAAAAAGGCTTAGATACAAAGTGTGCTATTTCGTTATCTCTATTAACAACAAGACCTAAAATAGGGGTTTGTACTCGCCCTACCGAAAGCACATTACCAAACCCTGCTTTTTGCCCAGCTAGTGTGTATGCACGTGTTAAATTCATACCAAATAGCCAATCAGCACGAGAGCGCGCTAAAGCAGATACACTTAGCGGAATAAAATCTCGATTAGAACGCATAGTACCCAGTGATTTTTTTACCGCCGATAAGTTTAAATCACTAATGAGTAAACGTTGCGTACTCTGCTTTTTAGCCTGACTTATTTTAGCTTCTTCAATTACTTGATCGACTAGTAGCTGGCCTTCACGGTCTGGATCGCCAGCGTGAATAAGTTGCGAGGCTTGTTTAATTAATTTTTTTAAAACAGTGAGCTGTTTGCGAGTTTTGGTTTTGGCTTTTAACTTCCACTGTTCAGGTATTATAGGTAAGTGTTCAAACTGCCACTTTTTAAAGCGCTCATCGTAATCATCGGGTTCTGCTTGTTCTAGCAAATGTCCAATACACCACGATACACAATCGCCATTAGCGACTTCTATATAACCATCATATTTTTTGTGTGGTTTTGGTAACGCATCAGCAATAGCGCGTCCAAGTGAAGGTTTTTCTGCAATGTAGAGTTTCATAGCCTGCTCATCACTGTTTATATAAACAGTAGTCTAGCACAGCTATTTTAAAGGAGGGAACTTTTTGTAACTATTGGCTAGCTGGGCTTTTTTTGTCTTTTGTTAAAATATAAATAAGCGGAAGATAACAAACAACAACGGTGCCTATATTAATAAATGGCAATAAGGTTTTATAAATGTATGTACTATAAGAAAGATCCCATAAATGGCGGTCGACTAATCTAAATAGCTGTAAAATTGGTGCCATAATAACAACCAATTGACCTAATACGCATTGCCATAAATAAACCTTATCTTTTAAACCCAGATATGCGATGAGTGCCATCCAAGCAATATCATTAAGGGCCCAAACAAGGTATCGATAAACATAAATCCCATTATCAAACTCTTTCAAGTAAGGATGAATAATGGTTCCATATAAAAAAAAGCGGCTGTAATTAAAGCGAAACGCAGGGCCAAATAATCTTTTCTAAAATAAAAGATGAAAATAGCAGGGCTTAAAATAAACACCCAACTAGTATCTAATATCAATATAGTCTTTAAAAACCATTCAGGCATTAGAGTTAATCAAGTTTTTTTTCATCATCGTCATTACCACCGCCATTTCCTGGCATATGACTAAACTTATCGACCTTTTTCATAAACTATTCCGTTACATTTGTTAAAGAAAGCATACTTTATGATAAATAAGTGTGTTTGCCAATAAAAGTTATCTTACATCTATAGGAGCTGACTCTTTTGCTTTACCTTGTAGTATAGATATTTCTACTCGGCGATTCCTGCGGCGATCTTCATCGGTGTCATTCGGTACAAGTGGTCGTGTTTCAGCTCGACCAACCACCATCATTCGGGTTTTATCAAAGCCTTGAACTTTTTGTAGCTCACTGGCAACGGCTACTGCCCGCTTTGATGATAGGTCCCAATTGTTAATATATAACTCATTCGATACCTGAAAATCATCTGTATGGCCAGATACTGTTATTTCACCAGGTACATCTTTTAACAGCACACCGATATCTTGAATTATAGGTTTAAACTTAGGTTGTAAAAATGCACTACCTGAAGGAAATGAACCATTCTCTCTAATGCGAATAATTATTTGCTGCCCTAAAGACTCAAGCTCAATTGCGCCATCGATTATTTGCTTTTCAAGCTGCTGCGCTATCTTTTTAACAAGCTCGTTAGTTTGTTCCTGATCGGCTGCTGAAGTTGCTTGCTCAGAAGATTCTTCTTGTGAGGTACTACGAGATTCGCCACCGCGTTTATCCCCGCGCTGTTCTTGCCTGCCGCCTGCTGAGCTTTCATCGCCAGCCTGAAACTCTAACATTTGTTGAGTCATTTCGACTGTTTGCTGCTGAATGGTTTCTATTGGGGTTGGCTCTGGTTTGCCTGGGGTAAACTCCATGGCAATAACAGAGGTCCCTTTAGGGATGTCTTTTACTTCAATTTTATTCTGCACACCGAAAGCAAACTTCATAGAGCCCGCAATTTGTTTAAACTTAAGTACATCCATTTCTGAAAACGCGAGCAAGAGTACAAAAAAGCACATTAAAAGTGACATTAAATCGGCAAACGTTCCCATCCATGCAGGTAGACCTGGTGGTGGACATTTGCACTCTTGATCAGACATAGTTACTCCTCGGTATCTACTTTGCGTTTAGATTCAGCTAAGTAATTTTTCAAAATACCTTCGATTACTTTTGGATTTTGACCATCTTGTATACCTAAAATAGCATCCAAAATTAAACGCTGATTCATAGCTTCCTCGTCTTTACGCAGTTCAAGTTTTACCTGAATAGGAATTGCCACGACATTGGCTAAAAACGCGCCATATAAAGTTGTTAATAGTGCTACTGCCATTGCCGGACCAATTGCCTTTGGGTCATCCATGTTAGACAACATTGCAACCAAACCAATTAGAGTACCAATCATACCCATTGCAGGCCCTATATCAGCTAACGACTTAAATAAACCCGCGCCCAATTCATGGCGAGTCGTGGTTAGAGAAATATCTTTTTGAAGTGTAGCGCGAACTACATCTGCGTCGTGGCCATCAACGAGCATATCGACGCCTTTGCGCATAAAGGGGTTTGGAATTTCAGCTTCTTCGAGTGCTAAAAAACCGCCTTTACGAGCTGAATCCGCAAGTTCTACTGCTTTTTCGATAAGTATTTCTGGCGTTTCGATTTTAAACATAAACGCTTTGGCAACAACTTTACCTATCCCCAAAAATTGCGACATAGTGAAGTTTGATAAAACAATAAAGAGTGAACCACCAAATACAATAACCACAGACGGGGTATTGTAAAACATAGCCATTTCACCGCTACTACTCATAAACATAGACATGACAATTAAGCCAATTGCGCCTAGGATCCCGATTATGGTTGCTAAATCCACATTTCCTCCAGAAGTTTCATGCTTAATGGCCTTATCATAAACTTTTATTATTAACTGCTTATCGGCAACATATTGAATTGCTTAAGCCATTTTTATAAATAAACATAAAAAGCAGCCTTTAGCACTATCTTAGATCAAGTTATAAAGGCTACCTAATTATCAATTGATTTATTAAACCAACAGACCGCCATTAAGGCTTTATTAATGCACTTGAAATATAATTTAACGTTATAAAGGTAAAAAACCAATATCATCCTTTGACCTAGTTTAGCATTCCCCCTAAAATTGACCCCTAAATTTATTATGTAAGCTGAAATAAAGATGGCGACTAAAAAACCTGAAAACTTAAGTTTCGAACAAGCACTAGAAGAATTATCTACAATCGTTAGTGACATGGAACAAGGTGACTTATCGCTTGAGCAATCGTTAAAGCAATTTGAGCGTGGAATTGCATTAGCAAGTGCTTCATCAGGGAAATTACAGCAAGCAGAACAAAAAGTATCAATTTTGATGGGGAATGGCGAAAAGTCAGTACTTACAAATTTTGATAATGATATGGAATAGCTGTGAGCATAAAAAATCATATTGAACGTGCTCAAAAAGATGTAGTAGCGACCTTACAACAGCATTTTAACCAGCCTCTCGATACAGAAGAAACGGTAAATAACGCCACCCAGTATGGATTATTTAATGGCGGTAAAAGATTACGTCCATTTTTAGTTTATGCCACAGGTAAAATGCTCGGCGCAAACCATCAAGACTTAAACGTACTTGCTGCTGCAATTGAGTGTATTCATAGCTATTCGTTAGTCCATGATGACTTACCAGCAATGGATGATGACGACTTACGCCGCGGACGCCCTACTTGTCATATAGAGTTTGGCGAGGCAAATGCAATTTTAGCCGGTGATGCTCTTCAAACTCTTGCTTTTGAGCTTATTGCGAATCACAAATTTGAATGCTCATCGCAAACACAAGTAAAAATGATTGCTACACTTGCCCACGCATCAGGCCTTCAGGGTATGGTTGGCGGACAAGGCCTTGATATAGCAGCAACTGATAAAGTAATTACCGTACAAGAGCTTGAGCGAATACATAAGCTAAAAACCGGAGCTCTAATTAATTGCGCAATTACACTTGGTGCACTGTGCAGTGAAAAGGCTGATCAACAAACCTTAGAAAATTTAAGTGTTTTTGGGTATGCTATAGGGCTAGCATTTCAAGTACACGACGACATTTTAGATGTTGAAGGCGATACAGTTATTTTAGGAAAGCCACAAGGCTCCGATATTGCCGCGAATAAAGCGACATATCCGGCGTTATTAGGTATGCTAGGCGCTAAAGAAAAGGCGCAAAATTTAATACAACAAGCCCATGAAGCGTTAGCAAATATAGATGCTGACACAACACTTCTTGCGTCGCTAGCAAATTATCTAATTGAGCGTGACCACTAATTTTTGCTCATACGTATTGCAATTAGCACTGACATTATTACTCAACATTAATTATTCGTAAAAGCTTTGAATTAATTAATGTTAGCGAAGGATATATATAAAACCATGACACTTGATAGTAGCAAGTATCCATTACTTAATTTGGTTGACGAGCCAGCCCAATTGCGTGACTTAGCGCAAGACAAACTCCCTGCATTTAGCAATGAGCTGCGCGATTATTTACTCAACTCAGTATCGCAAAGTAGCGGTCATCTAGCGTCTGGTTTAGGGACGGTTGAACTAACCGTTGCCCTGCATTATGTTTATAACACTCCAGACGATCGCCTAGTTTGGGATGTGGGTCATCAAGCTTATCCGCATAAAATTCTTACTGGTCGTCGCGAGCAAATGCACACCATTCGCCAAAAAGACGGTTTACACCCTTTTCCTTTTCGCGATGAAAGCCAATACGATACGTTTAGCGTAGGCCATTCAAGCACCTCTATTTCAGCTGCCTTAGGTATGTCTATTGCTGCACAAAAAGAAGGTAAAGGTCGAAAGTCTGTAGCCATTATTGGTGACGGAGCTATAACCGCAGGCATGGCATTTGAAGCGATGAATCATTTAGGTGATGTAAAATCAGACATGCTTATTATTTTAAATGATAACGAAATGTCGATTTCTGAAAATGTTGGCGCATTAACAAATCACTTTGCTCGAATTTTATCAGGTAGCTTTTATACTAACATTCGTGAAGGTAGTAAAAAGTTACTCTCAGGAGTGCCTCCGGTAAAGCAACTTGCCAGTAAAATGGAAGAGCACATTAAAGGCATGATGATCCCGGGTACCTTCTTTGAAGAATTAGGCCTAAATTACATTGGTCCCATTGATGGTCACGATGTAAACATGCTTGTAGATACATTACGTAATATGCGTAATTTAAAAGGCCCACAGCTTTTACATATAAAAACCCAAAAAGGTAAGGGCTACAAACCGGCTGAAGCCGATCCTATTGGCTATCATGGTGTACCAAAATTCGATCCGAGCACAACTAGCCTACCTAAATCTAAACCTAGTGCTGCTACTTTTTCAAAAGTATTCGGCGATTGGTTATGTGATATGGCCGAACAAGACAGTAAGTTAATGGCTATCACGCCTGCAATGCGCGAAGGTTCAGGCATGGTACGTTTTTCTAAAGAGCATCCAGATCAATACTTTGATGTAGCTATTGCTGAGCAGCATGCCGTTACTTTAGCCGCTGGCTTTGCCTGTGAAGGTTTAAAACCTGTTGTTGCTATTTACTCAAGCTTTTTACAACGTGCGTATGACCAATTAATACATGATGTTGCACTGCAAAACTTACCTGTATTATTTGCCATTGACCGCGCTGGTATTGTTGGAGCCGATGGTGAAACTCACCAAGGTGCGTACGATTTAAGCTTTATGCGCTGCATTCCAAATATGGTAATTATGGCACCAAGCGATACCAACGAATGCCGCCAAATGCTATACACCGGTTATAAAGCAAACTGCCCTGTTGCAGTTCGTTATCCTCGAGGTAGTGCAGGTACTGCAGACATTGAAAGCACTATGCAACTGCTTGAAATAGGTAAGGCAGATACAATTAAGAAAGGCAGTAAAATTGCCATTTTATCGTTCGGTACATTACTTGAAAATGCACAGCTTGCTGCAGATGAATTAGATGCAACGCTTGTTAATATGCGTTTTATTAAACCACTTGATACCGCACTTTTAAATGAGCTTGCAACTAGCCACGATGTAATTGTTACGCTTGAAGATAATGCGATTGCTGGCGGTGCCGGCTCTGCAGTTAACGAATTCTTAGCAACGCAAAAAACTGATATTAATATCCTTAACTTAGGTATTCCTGATGAGTTTATTAAACACGGCACTCAAGATGAAATGCACGATGAAATGGGGTTAGGCGAGCAAGGAATATTAACCGCTATTAAAGCGTTTATTAATTAACTTCCTATACATCTAAAGTTGAGCATATTAAAAAAGGAGCCTAGGCTCCTTTTTTAATATCAAATATTGCTGATCAGCGCATCCACACTTTAATATCAGCTAGGCCATTGCTTTGTAAAATACCTAATTGTTGATCAACGTTAGAATTTTGTTCAAACTCAAATGCATCAAGCTGATCATCAAACGTAATATTTGCAACACCATCACCACCGCGCTTTTTAACTTGGTGCAATGAAATATCTGCTAGGTTAATAGATGTCTCCCAGCTAATTACCTGCCCACCCAAAAGTGGTAATGGATAAAATGACCAACCAATTGATGCCGTGATATTAGTTGTTTTTCCATTTGGTAATTGGAATGAATTAGCCGCTATTACTTTACAAAGATCTGAAGCATAGCTGTCTATTTTATTGCATTTAAAATCACGTAATAATAGTAAAAACTCATCACCACTCCAACGTGCCACATAGTCAGAGCCCTGCGTACGCGAATTTAACAATGCAGCCATTTGCTGTAAGCAGCTATCACCTGCAATTGGGCCATACGCATCGTTAATACGGCTGAAGTTATCAAAGTTAATAATTACCAGCACCAGTGACTTACCTTGTGCCTGCAGCGACTGTGAATTACGTTGAAAGTGCTCAATATCTTTAGGGAGTTGATCAAACAAAAAGCGGCGACTACGTAGCCCTGTTAGCTCATCTGAGTGACTCACTAATTTAAGCTGTGAATTCACTTGGCCTAATTTATCATTAGCTTGGCGAAGCTCTAAGGTACGCTCAGTGATTAAGCCCTCTAATGCTTCTTGTTTTCTGCGCTCTTGTGCTCTAAACACCCAAAAAATGAGATAAAAAAGCAAAATAAAACCACTGGTAATTAAAAGCCTAAAGTAAATTGTTTCGTCAAAGCGCTCAGGCACTACAAAACCGTATTCTACATCTTGCGCTTTAGCCCAGTCTTCACCTTGGCGCTTAGCTTCTAATTGAAACAAAAACGAGCCAGGAGGCAAGTTAGTATAAATAGCTTCACGTCGCGTATTTGCATAGCGCCAATCACTATCTAAGCCACTTAGTTTATATCTAAATTCAATGCTGTTTGGTGCATAGTAATCAATAGCTGTGTAAGTTAGCGTTATATCACGCTCGTCTGTTTCTAATGATGGTTTTTTACCAAGCGCAGCGGTAGTTAAATGACGAAGTGGCGTTGTTATTGTCTCTATTGTTGGCTTTAATGCAAGCACACCAAATAGCTCTACATTTTTAGGTATTTCAACAACACCTTGTAAGCTTGGGTACCAAATAGAATTTCCGGTGTCTGCTACCGCATCATGCCCAAGTCCACTACAACATTGATTCGCTTTACCATCAAGTTGACGGTCAAAAGATGAAATTACTTCTTCAACTTTTAAGCTTTTTATTTCTGTTTTAAATTGCTCTACAGGCATTCTGTAAACACCTTTCATGGTGCTTACCCAAACATGCTTTAACTTTTCATCATATTCTAGGCTAAATATAGAACCATACGGTAAACCATTAGCTGCATCGAGCTGACGCCATTGCCCTTGCGTACTTCTGTAAAAAAGCCCGTCGTTAAGAGAGCCGATTAAAATACCCACGCCATCTATATGTAGCACGCTAGTTACGTATGCGCTTTCAAGTGTTGTTTGGTCGCCAATTTTTTCAATGCCACGGTCTGTAAAGTAATATGCGCCCTTACTAGTACCAATCACACCAAAGTTTGTTTTATCTAATACGTAGGTAATAAACTTACTACCTAAAAAAGCGTTATAGGCAAAAGGCGTTAAACCAGCATAATTTAATCGATATAAACCGCGTCCGGTACCAATCCAAAAGCCGCCTTTACTAGAGCGACTTATTGCAAATACCGGATTATCGCGAAGTGCTCGACCTGGGACGGTGTAAAGTGTCTTGTTTTCAAAAACAAATAAGCCGCGCCCTGTGGCTATATATAATCGCTCACCATCAAATTGTAGATCGTGTACTGATGCGTATCCATATTTACTACTTGGGACTAAATTAATAAAACTTTTATCTAAATCGAAATAACCAATGCCGCTTTTATTCGCAACCCACAGTTTACCATCGGGTGCTTGGCTAATAGCCATAACAGATTCGGTCATGTTTGAAACTGCTGAATGCCTTTCGACTCGTCCTTCATGAGCAAGCCACAAGCCTTCACTAAAGCTTGCTAACCAAACGTTATTTTTATCATCTCTAAAAATATCAGCAAACCATATACTTTGATCGAGTTGGCTAGGCTCTACCCATTGCCACTCACCGGTTTTATCTCTGAATAATAAGCGTCCATAGGTCGAAACCCACAAGCCACCATCGGTATCACTCATAAACTTATAAACGGCTGAGTTATTTGCATTAGGTAGAGGAAAAGGTCTTAGCTCGTCATCTAAATCTAAAAAGTATGCACCTAGCTCAGAAGCTATATACAAATTACCATTTAAAAATGATAAATCGTGCACTATGGTTTGCGCTAAGCGCTCTGGTAAAGATATTTTTGCGGTAAGCTCTAAACGTAGTTTAGAAAAATCTGATGAGTTTTTTGTAAGGCGTAATAAATGACGATCATTAACCAGCCAAATGCCTTCAGGAGAGAGTGCCATTTGGCTAACAGAGCCAACTATTTGTGTGATCACAGTAGCATTAACAATAGGTAGAGGACCATTTACTTCAGTGCGTAAATCAACTTGCCCTCTATCTACATAGTATAAGCCGTTGGCCGCAATCCATATGCTACCTTTAGAGTCCTCAAGAATATCCCTTACTGGACCTTTAATATTAAATTCTTGTGCTGCAAATGTGGCTGGGTTAATAACTACCAAGCCACTTTTAGTGCCTACCCATAACAAACCACTAGAATCGACTAAAAGCTTATTAACACCATTACTAGGCAAGAATGGACTATTTTGCGTGTTGTAATTTGTAAATGTTGTACCATCAAAACGGCTTAAACCAAATTGCGTACCAAGCCACATATAGCCTTGCTGATCTTGCACAACACTTTTAAGTGATTGCGACGGTAGGCCATCTTTTATATTCCATTGCTTAACTACGTAATCAGTAATTGAAGCCCAACTTGGCGTCGCGCACAACATAAGTACACAAACCAGTAAAAATCGCATCATATTGCTGCCACCTAGTTAAACAAATCAAATATAAAAATTAAAAGGGCAGTAAACCCACTTTTATTAACGCTTGTAAACATATAAGCGAAAAAATACCCGCAAGTATATCGTCGGCCATTATACCTAAACCGCCATGTACTCGTTTGTCTAGCATACGGATTGGGCCGGGTTTTGCTATATCAAAAAAGCGAAATAACAAAAAACCTACGAGTAATGTTTGCCAGTTAAGTGCTGCGCCAATCATAGTGATGTAATAACCCGCCACTTCATCCCATACAATAGCAGGATGATCGTGCACGCCTAAATCATCAGCCGTTTTACCGCACGCCCATATACCAAATATACTGATCACAACGGCAAATACAATTTGCAGCCATAACGGATAATACATGGTCATAAAAATGAATGGCAATGCAGCAAATGTACCAAATGTACCGGGCGCTTTAGGGGCAAGCCCAGTCCCAAAGCCCAGACCAAAAAACTGATGTGGACGCTTTAAATTAAACTTGCGGTTATTGTTCAAACCAGCTCCTTTGCAAAGTGCTCAAAACCCTGCGGTTCAAAATCAAACTTTTCACCGTTGTGTAAAAGCTCAATTTGGCCATCGCCACTTTTAACTTGGCCAATGCATGTTGCATCTACACCATACTGGCGTAGCTTTATTTCTAACATACTTTTATTGCTATCAGGGACCGTAAAAATTAATTCGTAATCATCACCGTAACTGAGAATAAATGGCAGCTGCTGATTAAAATCAAGGCTTGCTTGCATCGCATCTGAAGTTGGAATACTTTCAATATTCACCACTGCACTTACTTGTGACATATCGAGTATATGACTTAAATCAGCGATTAAGCCGTCCGACACATCAATAGCCGATGATGCAAGGCCTCGTAATACCTGCCCTGCAGCAACACGTGGGGTTGGAAAGTCAAAGCGTTTATTTACGTACTTTAAATGCTCTGGCTCAATACTTATACCTTGTTTGCGAGACTCAATTGCAAGTCCAGCGTCACCTAGCGGACCCGTAACATAAATCCAATCACCCACTTTTGCGCCATTACGACGAAGTGCAGTACCTTCGGGTACAGTCCCTTTCGCACAAATAGTGATGGTTAGTGGGCCCTGAGTTGTATCGCCACCTATAATCTGCACATTAAAATATTCAGCAATTTCATGCATGCCATCAGTAAACTCTTCAATCCACTGTGGGTCAATACTTGGCAAAGTTAACGCAACTGAAACCCAAGTCGGCTCAGCGCCCATGGCCGCTAAATCACTTAAATTAACAGCAAGCGCTCTGTGACCTAATGCACGAGGGGAAATATCATCAAAAAAGTGTACGCCAGCAACAAGAGTGTCTGTTGTAACGGCAAGTTGGCAGTTTTGTGGAACGGTTACTAAAGCGCAATCATCCCCTATACCTAGGTTTACATCACGACGGGTGATACCGCGACCTTTAAAGTAGCGGTTAATTAATTCAAATTCCTTCATACACAAAAAAGCCGGCCTATGCCGGCTCCCCTCTTTAACGGTTTACTTACTTGCGTAAATGCTTAACAGCTTTATCAAGTACACCGTTTACAAATTTATGGCTGTCTTCAGCGCCAAAAATTTTGGCCAGTTCAATACCTTCGTTAATAGCAACTTTATAAGGTACGTCTTCACGGAACTTAAGCTCATAGCTGCTTAAACGTAAAATTGCACGCTCAACCATATCTAAGTCATCAAACGGACGTGTTAAATGTGGTGATACAGCTTCGTCTAGTTGCTTGTAATTTACAGCAACACCCGTCGCTAGATCTTTAAAGTATTCAACATCAATTTTAGTAACGTCTGTTTCGATCAACATTTGTTGTTCGATATCGGCAATTAAATTGCCACTTATTTGCCAAGAATAAACGGCTTGGAGTGCTAAGATACGTGCTTTACGTCTTGCTGCTGGTTTCACAAAAATTCCTTAAACTTAAATTTTATCTAACACATTAACCATTTCAAGCGCGCCTAAAGCAGCTTCGCCGCCTTTATTGCCCATTTTGGTGCCAGCACGCTCAATTGCTTGTTCAATGCTTTCTGTGGTTAATACGCCAAATGCAACCGGGATATCATACTCAAGTGATACTTGCGCAAGACCTTTGTTTGATTCGCCAGCAACTAGGTCAAAGTGTGGTGTACCACCTCTGATCACTACGCCTAATGCGATGATTGCATCATACTCTTTTTTTGCCGCAACGCGTTTAGCCGCTAAAGGTAATTCTACCGCGCCTGGCACATAAATAACGGTAATGTCGTCATCTGATACGCCACCTGTGCGTTTTAGCTCATCAACAGCACCTGCAAGGAGGCTGCTACCAATAAAGTCATTAAAACGAGAAATGACAATGGCAAATTTTTTGCCTGGAGCGTACTTATTACCTTCAATAATTTTCATTTGATAACCCTAAAAATAAGTTCAAGCGGTTGCGATTGCGCAAAAATTGCTGCGCATCATACCATAAAAATAAAATAATAGCCTAGTTTAAGCGTGATGCTTATTGTGGCTCAACGTAATCAACAACTTCTAAATGAAAGCCCGAAAGTGCATGGTACTTTTTAGGGCGACTCATTAATCGCATTTGTTTAATTCCAAGATCGGCAAGTATTTGCGAACCTACGCCAACAGTACGAGATGTACCTTTGAATTTAAGTGGCGTAACGCTTTCGCCAGCATCAGCTGCTGCAAATGCTTTCACAGTTGCCTCTAACTCTTCAGTGCTTTCTTGCTTACCTAAAATAACTAAAGCACCTTCATTTTTAGCGATATAAGCCATTGCTTCAGAAAGGCCCCAGCTACGGTCAGCACTTCTGTCTGAAAGTAGAATATCGTTAAAGGTACTTTGCAAATGTACACGTACATTTGTCGGCTCTTGATCTTTTATATCGCCTTTGAGCAATACGTAATGTAATTGGCCGTCAATTGTGTCTTTGTAAGTAACTAAATCAAATTCACCATGAACAGTTGGTAACTTACATTTTGCTACTTGCTCAATTGTTGTTTCGTTTAAGTTGCGGTATTCGATTAAATCAGCAATGGTGCCAATTTTAATATCGTGCTCTTTCGCAAAAACTTCTAAATCAGGGCGACGTGCCATAGTGCCGTCAGCATTAAGTATTTCAACAATAACAGATGATGCTTCAAGTCCAGCTAAACGCGCTAAATCACAGCCAGCTTCAGTGTGTCCTGCGCGAGTTAATACGCCACCAGGTTGCGCCATAATAGGAAAAATATGTCCAGGCTGAACAATATCACTTGGGACTGCGCCTTTAGCTATAGCCGCTTGCACTGTACGCGCTCTATCTGCTGCTGAAATACCGGTTGTAACACCTTTTGATGCTTCTATCGACATTGTAAAGTTAGTCGAAAATGCTGCACCATTGTTTTTAACCATTAACGGTAAATCAAGTTGCTCGCAACGCTCTTGCGTCATGGTTAAACAAATTAAACCACGGCCATGGGTAGCCATGAAATTAATCGCTTCTGCGCTAATATGCTCAGCAGCTATTATTAAATCGCCTTCATTTTCTCTATCTTCATCATCCATTAAAATAACCATTTTACCGGCTTTAATATCGTCGATGATTTCTTGCGCACTGTGTAAATTCATAAATTTGCTCGTGTAAGTTGTCAGTTTCGTTATTTAATAAAACCCGCTTTAGCGAGTAAGCTCATCGAAATATCAGAGCCCGTTGGCTGCTCTGCACCCTTTATAAGGCGCTCTAAATAACGTGCAATTTGATCTACTTCTAAATTAACTTGGGTACCTACTTTAAAATGAGCAATTGTGGTTTGCTCACTCGTGTGTGGGACAATTGTTAATTTGAATTTATTGCCCTCTACAGCGTTTACTGTCAGGCTTATACCATCAATACATACCGAACCTTTGTACGGAATGTATTTCATTAAATTTTCGTCAGTTGTAAGCCAATATTCTGTTGCTCTGGCGTTTGCTGTAATACTTGTAATTGTTGCGATACCATCAACATGGCCAGACACTAAATGACCGCCTAAACGAGAAACAGGTTGCATGGCTTTTTCAAGATTCACCGTTTGTCCTAAAGCATAGTGAGCAAAACCGGTCAAACTAATCGTCTCATTAGATAAATCCGCACTAAAACCATCAATATGTTTATCAACTACAGTTAAGCAAACACCATTAGTTGCAATGCTGTCACCTAACTTTACGTCTGTCATATCAAGATCAGTACTTTGGATACGAATGGCTAAGTCGCCTTGTTTTTTTTGTAATAAAGCAATTTTGCCTGTGGCTTCTATTATCCCAGTAAACATAGCACTACTCTTTTTATTAAGTGATTTTAATGAGTTTTGACGCGGTGATACGTAAATCGTCACCAATGCGCGCACATTCATTAAATGTTAAATCAACGGTGTTTTGCATACTCGTCAATTCAGGAAAATTAACTAAACTTTTTGCATCATGGCCCATTAGTTTAGGCGCTAAATAAAAAACAAACTCGTCAACTAAATTAAGCTCTGTCATTTTACCAGCAAGTGTTGCGCCAGCTTCAAGCCAAACATTATTAAACTGCAGTTGCCCAAGTTTTTCTAAAACGGCTTGTAAATCAACTTTACCGTTACTTTCACTGACTTCAATATGCTTTACAAAATGCGGCCATTGCAATGATTTATCAACCTTAGTCGTAAATATTATTACATCACTTTGGATTTCAAATAAAGCAAGGTCAGGTGTTAAACGGTTTTGAGAGTCAATTATAACACGCACGGGCTGGCGAAGCGGCAAATCAGTAGGCAGTGTGCAAGGCAGCTCACTTAGTCGCACATTAAGTTTAGCATCGTCTACTAGCACTGTATCGGCACCGGTTAAAATAGCGCAGCTTTTCGCTCGGTATAATTGTACGTCTTGTCGAGCAGCAGGGCTTGTGATCCACTTACTTTGCCCATTTTTAAGCGCTGTTTTACCATCAATACTCGCTGCCATTTTGCAAATCACATAAGGTAAGCCTTGTTCCATACGCTTAAAAAAGCCAACGTTAAGTGCGCGAGCTTGTGATTCGAGTAACCCGTAAGCAACGTCAATACCCGCGTCGCTCAGTATTTTAAGGCCTTTGCCAGCAACTTGTGGATTTGTATCAACCATAGCAGCAATTACTTTTACCACACCGGCAGCTTTTAAGCCTTCGGCGCACGGTGGCGTACGGCCATAATGACTACACGGTTCAAGCGTTACATAAGCCGTTGCACCTTGTGCATTTTTTCCAGCGACAGCCAGTGCATTTACTTCTGCATGACCTTGACCAGCTAATTGATGGAACCCCTCACCAATTATTTGATTATTTTTAACTAAAACACAGCCAACATTAGGGTTAGGTGTGGTAGTAAACCGACCTTTTTTGGCAAGCTCTATGGCGCGTGCCATATACATTTCATCATGTTCAGTAAAAGTAATTTGGTTAAGCATTTATTATACCAATTGCGTTAAATAAGTGGTCCATTATAGCGCTAAGAAAATAGCGCAATAACAAGGCGAAAATTATGACATATAGTTGTTCTATATGAATAATTTTTAACGCAGTGAGTGCGCTATTTAATGCGATAGAATGATCATATTTTTAATAAAATTGGTATTACTCCCCTAAGCGGGCAATTTCTTCGCCAAATTCGCGTATATCTTCAAACGAGCGATAAACAGAGGCAAATCTTACATACGCTACTTTATCGAGCTTTTTGAGGGCTTCCATAATGCATTCACCAACCAAATGGCTTGAAATTTCTCGCTCGCCTGTAGCACGCAACTGCGATTTTATTATATTCACTACTTCGTCTACTTGCTCTGTGCTCACTGGGCGTTTTTCGAGTGCGCGATTTAAGCCATTTAATAATTTATCTTCGTTAAATGGTTCGCGGCTGCCGTCTTGTTTAATAACACGAGGCATAACCAGTTCAGCGCCTTCAAATGTAGTAAAGCGCTCATGGCAGTCGTTGCACTCACGGCGCCTGCGAACTTGATGGCCACCACCAACAAGGCGTGAGTCAATAACTTTAGTATCTTTTGCGGTACAAAATGGACAATGCATAGCTCGGTACTTCCGTTTTAAAACAAAAAAGACCGCGAAATAGCGGTCTTTTATCTTAGCAAAAATTAAGGTCTGTTGCTCTTTCAGGATTTAAATTTGTTTTATCTAGAGCCAATTTAATTGCACTGTGCGATTTATAATCGAATAAACTGAGTCAAAACCCAGCCACAAAGCAAAAACTACTTTTAGAGCCACTTCAAAAACAGCGCAAATTTAATCTCAAAAGATAAACAGCTCCCTAACTGTTGTGCTGTTAATTACTGTTGCTTATGCAATTAAGCGTAAACAGGTAATTTTGCACAAATTGCTTTTACTTTTTCTTTAACTTGCGCCTGTACAGATTCATCAGTGATGTTATCTAGTACGTCACAAATCCAGCCAGCAAGCTCTTTTGATTCTTCTTCTTTGAAACCACGACGAGTGATTGCAGGAGAACCAATACGCAAACCAGATGTTACAAACGGAGAACGTGGATCGTTTGGCACTGAGTTTTTGTTAACTGTGATGTTAGCGTTACCAAGGGCTGCATCTGCATCTTTACCAGTGATATCTTTATCGATTAAATCGAGTAGGAATAAGTGGTTTTCAGTTTTGTCAGATACGATTTTGTAGCCGCGCTCTTGCATTACAGCAACCATTGCTTTTGCGTTTTTAACAACTTGTGTTTGGTATACTTTAAATTCTGGTTGAAGCGCTTCTTTAAATGCCACGGCTTTTGCTGCAATAACATGACATAAAGGACCACCTTGGCCACCAGGGAAAACTGCGCTGTTAAGCTTTTTATAGATTGCTTCGTCGCCACATGCAGAGATAATTAAACCACCACGAGGACCAGCAAGTGTTTTATGCGTAGTTGTAGTTACAACATGTGCATGAGGAACTGGGCTTGGGTAAACGCCTGCCGCAATTAAACCTGCAACGTGAGCCATATCAACAAACAGGTAAGCACCTACTTTGTCAGCAATTTCACGGAATTTAGCCCAATCAACAATACCTGAGTACGCTGAGAAACCACCAATAATCATTTTTGGTTTATGCTCAAGTGCTAGTGCTTCAACCTGTGCGTAATCAATTTCGCCCGTTGTTTCATCTAGTCCGTATTGAATTGCATTGTAAAGCTTACCAGAGAAGCTTACGTGTGATCCGTGAGTTAAGTGACCACCATGAGCTAAGCTCATACCAAGTACAGTGTCGCCTGCTTCTAATAGCGCTAGAAAAACAGCAGCATTAGCTTGCGAACCAGCATGTGGTTGTACGTTTGCGTAGTCAGAACCAAATAACTCGTTAGCACGGTCAATTGCTAATTGCTCAACAACATCAACGTGCTCACAACCGCCATAATAACGTTTGCCAGGGTAACCTTCTGCGTATTTATTTGTAAGCTGTGAACCCTGCGCTTCTAGTACGCGTGGGCTACAGTAGTTTTCTGAAGCGATTAGTTCAATGTGCTCTTCTTGGCGAGCAGTTTCTTTGTTTATCGCGTCAAATAACTCTGGATCAAAATCCGAAATATTCATGCTACGTTCTAACATTGGGGTCTCCTAGGGCAACGTGTATGGTGTTTTTTAGAGGCTTTATTGTACGCTTTAAACGACTCTTTGCCTACGCTCTTAAGTTGAGGATATTTAAACAGGGATTGAAACTATTTCACAGACTTTTTAAGATGATATTTTCTTATAAAACCATAATGATTTTAAATGAATGCTATTTCCTACATTTAATTAGTAAATGCAATTCACTAGATTTAATAGCCTAAAGTTATAAAAAAAGGCGGCTTAACCGCCTTTTTGAATTAATTAACTTAGCCAAGTTTAGCAAGTATTTCTGTACGTAATGCGTCGTAATCGGCCTTTATATCGCTTGCTAGGCATGGTTTTGCTAGTGCGTCGCTAAGTGGTTTTGGCATACCTAATTCAATATTTAAAATACCCTCTACGCTTTCTTTAAACTTAGCAGGATGAGCGGTTGCTAAAAAGATACCCGCAGCACCAGGCGCTCGATTTTCAACAAGACCTTGGTACGCAATAGCAGTGTGGGGCTCTGCAACATAACCCGTTTGTTGAATTTTTTTCATCACCAATTGCGTGTCTTCCTCGTTTACGCTAGTTGAATAAAAGTTATCGTAGCTAAACCAGTTATTATCTAACATTGTTTGCACACGCGGCCAGTTGTTTGGCTTACTTACATCCATTGCATTTGAAAGCGACTCAAGTGTTGCGTTTGGCGTCCAGGTTCTATCAAGCATAAAGCGCGGCACAGTATCATTTTGGTTGGTTGTTGCACTTAATTTACCTACAGGTAAGCCAATAACCGCACCAATCATTGCAGCACATACATTACCAAAGTTGCCACTTGGCACTGATATATGCGCTGTTGCGCGTTTTTCTTTTGGTAGTTGTGCAATGGCCTCAAAGTAGTAACAAACCTGAGCAACTAAACGGCTAATATTAATTGAATTAGCAGAATTAAGCCCAAGTATTGATTTAACTTCTTCATCTAAAAAGGCATTTTTAACCAACTCTTGGCAATCATCAAAACTGCCATCAACTGCGTAACAATGAATATTGTTACCTAACGTAGTAAATAGCTTTTGCTGAGCAAGTGAAATTTTGCCTTTAGGATATAAGATGACAACATCGATATTCGGCTTGTTATAAAAAGCATGTGCAACGGCTGCACCAGTATCGCCCGATGTTGCGGTTAAAATAGTTACTTTTTCATCTTTATTAAATTGCGCTAAACACTCAGCCATAAAGCGACCACCAAAGTCTTTAAACGCAAGCGTAGGACCATGAAACAACTCTAAGCAGTATGTATTCTCTTCAACTTCTACCAGCTTAACTGGAAAGTTAAATGCATTTTTAACCATTTGTGCCACAGTGTCGCTTGGCAGCTCATCACCAATTAGGTGAGATAATATTTTGCCACTGCGTGTAACAAAGTCCATATCAAGCAATGCATCAACATCGGACAGTGGGGCAAGGGATTCAGGGAAAAACACACCTTGATTACGACCCAAACCTGTTTTTACGGCTTCAACGAACGACACTTTTTGTGAGCTATCTTTTAAATTATGTAATTGCATGACTACCTATCCTATAAAACTGTTAATTGACGCGTGCCGTCGTTATCTAATTTACAAATGTGGCAAAAGCCTTGCTCGTTAATGTAATTTGCCTCTAACCACTGCGCGCATTGCTTTGCAGCTTCAAGTGTTTTACATACACTAAACAAGGTAGGTCCTGCGCCCGAAATACTCACTATTTCAGCGCCCAACGCTGGTAAGCTTGCTTTGGCTTCACTAAAACCTTTAATAAGCGGTGCGCGGTAAGGTTCTGCTATTTCATCTTTCATTATGCTAAGTGCATCGTCAAAACGATTAGTCAACAGTAAGCTACTAAATGCCGATAAACGCTGTGCAAACTCAACACTTGCATGCATGCTCAACTCTTTTGGTAAAACCGAGCGCGCTTTTGCAGTGTTGAGTGAAAAACCAGGGAACGCAGCAACGTAGTACCAATTTTCATCAACAGGCAGTGCAATCGATTTATCAGGGATTAAATCACCTGTTAATTGCAAACCACCTAAATAGCATGGCGTGATGTTGTCGTAATGACGACCACCGCTCACTACAGCTTCAAAGTCAGCCATAAGCTCAATAAGCTCAACCTGACTTAAGTTAGTTTGTGCAAACTTATCAAGGGCAGCAAAGGTAGCCACGACCGAGCATGCACTAGAACCAAGTCCAGATCCAATTGGTAAATTCTTTTTAAGCTCGAGCTTTACGCTTGGCATATCAGGCGCAACATGCGCTCTAAAATGTACTAAACACTGGTACGCTAAGTTTTCATTCGCATCACTTGGTAACTTGTGAGCGTAGTCGCCAGTACAAATAAATTCGTCACTTGGTGCTGCACTTACAACGGCTACATCACCTAATAAACTACCATCAATTGGCGCAAGCGCTGCGCCAAGTGCATCAAAACCTACTGCAAAATTACCAATAGACGCCGGAGCATATACTTCAATCATAACGAGCTCCTAGCGCGATAGTGTTTTTAAAATATCAGCAAATACACCCGCTGCTGTTACTTCAGACCCTGCACCATAACCACGAATAACAAACGGACGTGGCTGGTAGTATTGACTTAAAATAGCAAGCGCGTTTTCGCCATCGCGAATTACATTAAGCGCATGTTTTTCATCAACAGCCTCAATACCTACTTTACAGTGACCTTCTTTAATTGTACCTACATAACGAAGTACCTTACCTTCGCTCGCAGCGCTTTGAATGCGGTCATTAAAATCAGCATCTAGGCTTGGTAGTTTTGCCATAAACTCATCAACGCTATCACCTTGTGCAAAACCTTGTGGTAATACTGACTCAACTTCAATATCGCTTAGCTCCAACTTCATACCGGCTTCGCGAGCAATGATCAGTAACTTACGTGCTACATCGGTACCCGATAAATCATCACGAGGATCTGGTTCTGTAAAGCCACTTTCTTTAGCTTTAATTGTGGCTTCAGAAAGTGATAAACCATCTTGAAGTGCGCCAAACATATACGAAAGTGAGCCTGATAAAATACCGCTAAACTCTAGTAACTCATCACCAGCTCCAAATAATGACTGTAAGTTGTCGATAACTGGTAAGCCTGCACCAACATTTGTTTCGTATAAAAATTTACGATTATTCTTTTGTGTTGCTGCAATTAAATCTTGGTAATACGTGTATGAGCTTGTTGTCGCTTTTTTATTGGCAGCAACTACATGGAAACCTGCATTTAAAAAGTCTACATACTGCGCAGCAAGTGCATCTGAAGATGTACAATCTACTAATACCGGATTCACTAAGTGGTTTTGCTTAACAAATTGCTCTACTAACTTTAAATCAAATGCTTGCTCAGATGAGGCCAATTTTTGCTGCCAATCACTAAAAGCGATGCCTTCGTTATCAAGGTGTAATTGACGAGAGTTAGCAACACCATACAAGTTAAGTTTAATATTACGCTTTTCAAGCCAAGCTTGCTGACGTTCAAGCTGATTAATAAGCTCTTGCCCTACTAAGCCACAACCTAGTAAAAACACATCAATTGACGGCACATGCGTGAAAAAGTTTTCATGGCATATTTTTACAGCGTCATTACATAACTCACCATCAATTACCGCAGAAATAGCACTTTCTGTAGAATCCTGTGCAATTGCCACAATATTTACTTGCGCTTGTGCAAGCGATGCAAAAAACTTAGCCGCTAAGCCTCGGTGTGCGCGCATGTTGTCGCCCACTAAAGTAACAATGGCTAAATTACGTTGTACTTGTACAGGCTCAATAAGCCCTGCTTGTAATTCAAGCTCAAATGCAGTTTGTAGCGCATCGAGTGCAAGTGCTAGGTCTGTTTCGTGCACACAAAAACTAATACTAAATTCACATGATGATTGCGTGATCAATACAATTGATACGTTATCGTGAGCAAGCGCGTTAAATACCTTAGACGCCATGCCTACTTTACCTTTCATGCCTGGGCCTGAAACAGTTAACATTGCAAGGTCTTGTAAGCTAGAAAGCGCTTTTACGGGCTCATCAGATGAATAATCGTTACCAATTAATGAGCCTTGTGCGTCTGGGTTATGCGTATTTTTAATTTCACATGGCACGCCTGCTTTAGCACACGGTAAAATTGTTTTTGGATGAAGTACTTTTGCACCAAAGTAAGAAAGCTCCATCGCTTCTTTATAAGATAAAAAATCTACTTTAGTGGCTTTTTTAATATAACGAGGATCAGCACTGTATACGCCATCAACGTCTGTCCAAATTTGACAAATCTCAGCTTCTAAACATGCTGCTGCAATTGCTGCTGAGTAGTCTGAGCCATTACGACCAAGCGTTGTAAGCTCGCCCTTGTCATTACTCGCAGTAAAACCAGGCATGATATAAATAGTTGCAGGATTTTCTTTAAGCACAGCTTGAAAGCGCGCTTTACTTGTTACTAAATCAGCCTCGGCGTCGATATAACCACCAGTTGAGGCGATACAGCTTGTTGCTTCTAAGTATCTTGCATCGTGCGAGTTCAATAAAGCCTGCATTAAAGAAACGCTAACGCGCTCTCCAAAGCTAATTACAAATGCGCGAACTTGATCAGGGCAACACTGTATAAGCGACACGCCATCTAGTTTATTTTTAAGTTCCCTTAGATCTGGCCAGATTGTAACTACTACGCCACTTTTTTCAACGTCAGCTTTTAGGCCTTCACAGCGACTCGCTAATGCTTGCCATTGCTGCGAAAAATCTAAGCCTTGCTCTGCGGCACTTGCGAGTGCAACTAGCGAATCGGTCATTCCACCTGGAGCAGAAAGCACCAATAACATTTCATCTTTTAACTGTGCTTTAACTAACTGAGCTACCTGTTGTAAGCATGCATAATCGGCAAGTGAAGACCCACCAAATTTTAAAACTCGCATTGTTTATGTTCCTCATCCCATAAAACGAAAAAAGGCCTGTGTTCTAAGTGAACACAGGCCTTTAAATTTGTTGCACCGACCTATGCCACTATCCAGTAAGAATGATGGTTGTAATAATAATGGTCAGTACGCGATTAATTGTTTTCATATGTTAAGACTGCCTTAACAAAGGCTATGCTGTCAACCCTAAATTAAAAGATAAAACAGCCTTTTTTAACATGAAAAAACCTAATGAATGCCAAATTTATGCAATATTTCATTCAAGCTTGATTTATTAATAGGTTTATCAATAAAATCAATTGCGCCAAGTTGGGCGACTCGTTTCTTCATTTTCTCCTGTATATCAGCAGAAATAACCAACACAAAGCACTCTATTTTTTCTATTTTTATAGTTTCAAGTACTTGTATACCATCAACCTCTGGCATGGTGAGGTCTAGGCACAGTAAATCAAAGTTTTGTGCTCTTAAAAGATCGAGGGCGTTTGCTCCATTTATAGCTTGTTGTATATCTGCATCTATACACTCATTTAAACACCGCACGACTTGTTTACGAGCAACAGCAGAATCATCACAGACTAATATCGAAAATTTCATCATGTTTACTACTACACAACCATCAAAGTTATTAAAAGACCATCTTCCTTTGCACTCAAGACACTTTAACACGCATCTAAATACTTAGCGCATTAATAATTCAATGCAATGATAAATATAGAATTAATTCATTTAAATATGATTAACGAAACTAAATTCTAATCAAACTTACAAAACTTAACGTCTAACAAATTTACTAATTCATAGCTGAATTTAATTACATTAATACTACATACCTATTTAATTAGATTTATCTTATTAAATTTTAACTTTTTTATTTATTTTTAGAGGTTTATTGACTAACTTTTGAATTACAATAGTAACGTTACAAAAATAACAAAGGATGAACAAGTCACTCATGTTACAAAAAAGCCTTTCTAAGAAGCTACTAACAAGCGTTTTATCCGTTTATTTTTTGCTTACCTTCGTAGTGACTTGCGGACAGGTGCTTGCTGAATATCTCAATACTAAAGACTATATACGTGATGAATTAAGTACATTACAAAAAACCTTTAGTCGTAGCTTAACACGTGCAATTTGGGAGCTTAATACCAAGCAAACAATTACAACAGCAGAAGGTTTACTCGCCATTCCCATGATTGAAGGGATTATTGTTCGAGACGACAGCGGCGAAATTATTTCACAATTAGGGCGCTCGCTCGACATACATAAGCTATATAACCAACAGTTAGTACAAGAAGAAGCAATTTTAGAAGACGCGAAATCCGGTCTGTTTGGTTACACCTTTCCACTTATTTTTGAATTTTCTGGCCGTGCTACCCAAGTGGGTGACGTTACCTTATTTTCTAGCCGAGAAGTTGTTTTAAGCCGAATTATGGTATCAATCTACTTTTTGATTGGTAATGCGATGATTAAAACCACCTTTTTAATCATTTTATTTTTAATGGCATTTAGAAAGCTTCTTACAGATCCCTTAGCTGAGCTCACTGAGCAACTAGAAAACCTAGAATTAGATGAGCTAGAAGGACAACACATCGAAATAGAAACAGAGGAGCATAACGAACTAAAAGTAATGGAGCAGTCGTTTAACAAACTAATAGATAAAGTGGTTCAGTATAGGAAAGAGCTTGAGCACACCCAAAAAGAACTCATTATTAGTAACGAAAAACTCGATCATCACAACATACAACTTGAGCAAGACGTAGCCCGTAAAACATCAAACTTAAGCCAAGCAATGATGGAATTACAACATCAAAAATATGAACTTGAAAAGCAAAAAATTGTGCTCACTGAAGAAATAGACTTGCGCCGCAGCACAGAGCAAGAGCTAATTACAAAACAAACTGAATCCCAACGTTATATAGAAGAATTAAGCCTTGCACAGGAACGTTTATTAGGTACAGAGAAGATGGCTGCACTAGGCGGACTTGTGGCGGGTATTACACATGATATAAACACCCCTATTGGGATAGGTGTAACGGCAATATCGTTTTTGCAAGAACGCTTAAATAAACTCGAAAGTGCTTATAGTGAAAAAACACTTTCACCAAAAGCATTAGAAGAATTTATTAACGAAGCAAAACAAAGTACAAGCTTGTTAACCACTAACTTAGATAGAGCCTCAGAGCTTATTGCTAGCTTTAAGCAAATAGCGGTCGATCAGGCCAGTGAAGCAGTAAGAACTATTAACTTTAAAGATTACACTAACGAAGTAATACGCTCACTGCATCCAAAACTAAAAAAGACATCTCATACAATAAAATTAGAATGCCCTGATGATTTAGTTTTAAATTTACCTGCAGGCGCCATCAGCCAAATTTTTACTAACTTAATAATGAATTCACTCATTCATGGCTTTGAAGGTAAAAGCAACGGTGTGATGGATATCAAAATAAGTGCAGATGACACTAACTTAACGATTGATTACAAAGATGACGGTAACGGTGTTACCAGTGAGCAATTGAAAAAGTTGTTTGACCCATTCTTTACGACTAAGCGCGATGAAGGCGGAAGCGGATTAGGTACCCATATAATGTTTAATTTAGTTAAACAAACTCTTAGCGGATCTATTGATGCAACGAGTGAACCTGGCAAAGGTCTGCGTTACTATATTCAATTTCCAAAGAACATGGCTAAGCCAATGCCTATTTTTGAAAAATATGAATAAAAAAGTACATGCATTAAATTATTAGGGCGTGTTGATCTTTGGTGGTTGAATTTTCAGCAACATATTTGGTTTTTACTTAGCCCACTAGGTTACAAACCTCGCGCCGCGATTTAATCGCCCATAGATTGAACAAATTTCAATCCATAAAGTTCAACACGCCCTAGTAACAAATCAGTCATTTCGAGATGCTGTTTTTATTGCTATGATTGGACAAATTTTTCAAATGGATCAATTCCCCTATGTGGTTTAGTAACCTTATTTGTTACCGCTTTAAGCAAGACGTTTCATACACCCAAGAAGATTTTGATAAAGCATTAGAGCAAGATTTATTTCGCCCATGTACTGGTCAAGAGCTTGCAACATTTGGTTGGACAAAAGCGTTTGGAAAGCATGGCGAAACACTATCGCATTTTTCTCAAAAAAGTATTTTAGTTTGCGCAAAACGTGAAGAAAAAGTACTCCCAGCTTCTGTTATTAACGAACTAGTTACTGAGAAGATTGATCAGATAGAAGCCGAAGAAAACCGCCCTGTTAAAAAGAAAGAAAAAGACGAATTAAAAGAAAACATTCTTCATACTCTTCTACCCCAGGCATTTAAAAAGTCGAGCTTACAATTTGCCTTTATTGACCAAGAAAATGGCTGGGTGGTTGTAAATAGTGGCAGCTTTAATAAAGCTGAAGAGCTACTGGCACTACTTCGTAAATCGTTAGGAACGCTCCCAGTTGTACCTGCGTTTGCTAACTACGACCTAGATGTATTCTTAACTGATTGGTTAACTAACTTTAGTACACCAGAAGGCTTTGCTATTGGCTCTGACGCTGAGCTTGAAGAAGCTGACGACAGCGGTGCACAAGTAAAACTAAAAGGCCATGATCTGGCATGTGATGAGGTTAAATCGCACTTAGAAAGTGGTAAACGCGTAACTAAACTGGCACTTGATTGGCAAGAACGCCTTAAGTTTATGCTGCAAAACGATGGCTCTATTAAGCGTTTAAGCTACTCTGAAACTCTAAAAGAAGAGAACGCAGATATTCCTAAAGAAGATATGGCTTTAAAACTTGATGCTGACTTTATTTTAGCTTCTGAGGAAATAAAGCAATTACTTGAAGAACTAACTGCTGGCTTAGGTGACGTTGAAGATTTAGAAAAAGCGTAAATACCACAACCTACATAAATATTTAAGCGCTTTGAAGCATTAAATAGATTCATATATAAGCAGGTTGGTATAACAGATAAAAAATCCGATAGCAGTTTACTGCTATCGGATTTTTTAATGGAATTTTTAGAAGCGCTTATTTATATATTTGTTATCCGCGAACAGAATTTAGCTAACGTTCGGCGTATTAAAACCTAATGAAATCATCTTTCAAGTAAGAGATTACAGCAAGGTTCAAAGGAAAGTTATGTAGAGTGATATGAGATTATATGTATTCACTTCAAGCTGGACAGCACAAAAACTGAAGCTTTGATTTTAATTGAAATAATTAACTTATTTGTGCAGATAACTTATTTTAGCTTTTAGCGTCTTCAACTTTAGGTTGGCGATATATTTTTATAATGTGGTATAAATTTACAAGCGACAATAAGCCGTTGGTAAAAATAACAGGTACTGCGCCAATGGCAACACCGTATACAGTAAATACAATACAACCAAACATGTTGTACCAACGCAGTTTTACTACATCT
The DNA here is from genome assembly GCF_014077565.1 of Pseudoalteromonas sp. 5Ae-yellow. Lineage (NCBI taxonomy): Bacteria > Pseudomonadati > Pseudomonadota > Gammaproteobacteria > Alteromonadales > Pseudoalteromonadaceae > Pseudoalteromonas > Pseudoalteromonas sp. 5Ae-yellow. The sequence goes on along the minus strand of NZ_JACGWD010000044.1, from coordinate 9,840 downwards.
GTCATTGTTAACGATGCAACCAATAAAGCTGATGCAATATAGCCTAAATATTCCCAACTCAATTGTTCTCTCCTAGCCTTTAGGTTAGCATTACATGTACTGCTAACTTATGGCACTTATAAGTATTGCAAAGTTACAACAAAATAAAAAAGCTAACTTGCTTAAAAACCTGAAAAAGTTTGCCGGAAAACACCAGCAAATTCTTAAATCATTACACGGGAAATGAAGGTAAAATAATACTATTAGCAAAGCTAATAATATTAGTAGCAAGTTAGCGTAAATTCTTAGTGTCTTAATGCTAACGTCATTAAGATGTAATAAATAGGACAAATGTCCGAAGAGCACATTGATGTTTCAATACCATTTTTCTAGTTACCTTGTTGATCAGCTTTTAACCTTTGCCGGTAGTAGCTATCAACAATCAAAAAAAGAAGTTCTGATCCATCAAGATCAGCCTTTAAGCAAGCTTGTGCTTGTACGCAGTGGCACTGTGTCGTTTAGTTACGACGTAGGTAATGGACGACGCCTGCTGTTAGGACAATTGGATTGTAACAACACCCTTATTGGTGAAATAGAAGCGCTAAATAATAATCCGTGTATTTATACGGTAACGTGCTTTAGCGATGTAACTTATAATCTTATTGAATTAAGACATTGGCGTGCTCTGCTGCTTGAAAAACCAGAACTGAGTTTATACACCGCACAAACTATTGCGGCTAAATTTCAGGAAAACCAAAAAATCAATTTAGATAAGCTACTACTACCATTGAGCTACAACATAGCCAAAGATTGCTTACTAAGAGCCGAGAACAACAACCCTACGCTACTTAGAGCCTATCCAACTGTAAATGCTGAAGCCGAACGCTTTGCCACCACTGAGCGAGCTTACAGACGTGTTGTTACAGAACTTGTCGAAAAAGGCTTGGTACTTAGAAGTAACGATGGCTTACAAGCAGTCGATATACCAAAGCTAAGTGAATACGTAGATAGCTTTGCTCAACTTTAAGTTATTTAAAGTTTACCCATAAAAAAAGGCCTTAACGGCCTTTTTCTATTTATACAAATTACTGATTACTTCTCTAGCAAAATGTCATGAATTTTCACAAGATCAGATTTACCTGCAATAATTTCATCCGGTGTTAAACCCGATAGTTCATGCGGGAACACTAACCACTCTTCAGACTCATGAATATAATAATCTGGAACAGTGTCTACTTTTGAGTTTTTTGGCTTGTAGTACGGACATGCAATACGAATATCACGTGGCAAGTTTAAGCGCATAAGCTCTGAAAGCTTTTCTTTTAATGCAACAATACTACGACCAGAGTCAAATACATCATCAACAATTAATAATGAGTCGCCTGCATTTGCGTTCTCAACAATGTAATGCAAACCGTGGACTTTAATTTCTTTAGATTGTTTACCAATACCGTAATAAGACGATGTACGTACTGCAATGTGGTCAGTCTCAATGCCTTTATAATCGTAATATTCTTGAACAGCAATACCGATCGGTGCACCACCTCGCCAAATACCAATAATAAAATCAGGACGAAAGCCATCTTGGTATACTTGTGCCGCTACGCGGAACGAATCTTCAAGCAGCTGTTGAGCTGTGATGTAGCACTTATCTGACATAATTAGAAACCCCAGTGGTGGATATAAGATTTGAGCGCAGCTTAGAGTTAAGCAAAAATTAAACTCAAACAGGTATTGGCGACGGATTTTACCGCAAATGAAATAAAATTGCTTGCCTGTAAATTAAAAAATAGGCACCCAAAGGTGCCTATTTTTAGTGTAAAAAGCATAATTTAGTAAATATTATGCTTTTTCTTGTAGGGTACGAGCAACCGTACGCATACCTTGAGTTGTTGCGCCCGCTGCCCATTGGCTTGTACTGCCCATGTTAAAAGCAGCCGCTAAATCTATGTGCACCCAGCCTTTGCCATCGTTTGGCACAAAGCGCGATAAAAAGCCTGCCGCATTCGATGCGCCGCCGTAACCGCCACCCTTTTGTGCACGGCTATTTGCCGTATCAGCATATGGAGATGGGCAGTTTTGTTGATGCCATTTTTCAAGAGGCAGTGGCCAAGCAGCTTCCATTTCTTGAGATGCAAAACTTTCAACTTCACGTGCAAGTTCTCTATCAAGTGCAAATAATGCATTGTACTCTTGGCCAACAGCAACAAGCGCTGCACCGGTTAGTGTTGCTGCATCAATAATAAGTGGAGCGCCAGTCTCTCCTGCTGCCATTAAGCCATCAGCAAGTACTAAGCGACCTTCAGCATCCGTGTTTACAATTTCAACTGTTGTGCCATTTTTGTAAGTAAGAATGTCACCTAATTTGTATGCATGACCCGAAATTAAGTTCTCAGCACAACATAAAAACAGCTTAATACGTTTTTCAATACCACGGTTAATAGCCAATGCTAAACCTGCTGTTACTGTTGCAGCGCCGCCCATGTCGCACTTCATACCAAGCATACCTTCGCTTGATTTAATTGAGTAACCACCTGAGTCAAACGTAATACCTTTACCTACAAGCGCAGCACTTACTGGTGCATTTTCGTCGCCTGTTGGGTTGTAATCAAGCTCAAGCAATACTGGTGGGCGAACACTACCGCGACCAACTGCATGAATACCAATCCACTGTTGTTCTAGTAACGCATCACCTTTAATAATTTGGTAACTTACATGTTCAGGCGCTAATGATTGAATAAACTCAGCTGCTTTTTCAGCTAGGCTTTCTGGGTATATGTCATCGGCAGTACCGTTAACCATTTCACGTGCCCAAATTGCTGACGTTTTTAAGTGAGCAAGTTCTTTAATATCTGATTGTGCGTTATCAACAAACTCAACACCGTTTAATGATTTTGGTGTTACAAAGCCTTGGTAAAAAGCCCACTGGCTTTCTGTACACCAAGTATCACCTGCTAATTCAACATTTTTAACGCCTTGGCTTGCAATAGTACGGCCTGCTTTTTGAACATTTTTTAATGTGTCTTGCTCAGACAAATGAACAGTTGCACCGCGCTCGTTAAAAGACAATGACGCATTATCGCCCCAATGACTCGCTGCTGCTTGTTCGCTTAGTTGAACAACAAATTTTTCACTCATGTTAGAATTCCCTTGCACTTAAATGTGCCACCGAGTTTACTATAGAGCGCTTAAGTTCCCAACAGCTTGAGATAAATAACATAAATCACACTGCTGAGCAGTGTTTACGCTTTGGAAGTTATTATGAAGTACACGCCAGCGCTGCAACCTGCCACCTTATTAAAACGCTACAAACGCTTTTTAGCTGATTTACAATTAAGTGATGGCAGCGAATTTACCGCACATTGTGCAAATACAGGTAAAATGACGGGATGCGCTGAGCCAGGCTTTACTGCTTTTTATTCAACGAGCGATAACGCAAAACGAAAATACCCGCATTCATTAGAGCTTACGCAAAATAACTTATCGCAGCTTATTTGTGTAAATACAGCGGTGGCTAATAAAGTAGTAGAAGAAGCAATAAACAATAATGTGATAAGCGAGCTTCTCGACTACAGTCAATTGCAAAGCGAAGTGAAGTACGGCAGCGAAAACAGTCGTATCGACTTTTTACTCACAGACGAAAATAAGCCCAATTGCTATGTAGAAGTTAAATCAGTCACATTATTAAGCGAAGATGCACCACAAAGCGGGCAAGGCTACTTTCCTGATGCGCAAACACTGCGTGGACAAAAGCATATTCGCGAACTAATAGAAATGATCGAACAAGGCCACAGAGCAGTATTACTGTTCGCTGTTTTGCATGAAGGAATAAATACCGTAAGTGCAGCTGCGCATATTGATAAAAAATACGCCACGTTATTAAACCAAGCGATAATAGCCGGTGTTGAAGTATTAGCATACAAAGCCAAAATTTCAGCTAATGGAGTCTTACTTCATAAAAGAATAGCATTTATAGAATAGTGTAATAAACCTAGGGATTGAACTAAGCGTAATTTACAAAGTACTCCAATTATAGAAAGTGGTAAAAAGTGAATTATAAAAATTAACTTGTTTTTAAAGCTTTTGCCCATATAACAAGGCAAGTTTTAGAAAGCGAATATGTGAATTAATTAAAAGTGTAAATAAACTATTAATACACTTTTTACTCAGTAAGCATGGTTGAAGCTAATTCGATTAATTAAAAATAAATTTGCCTAGGGTATAAGATTCTGTTATTTATACCGCCGGCTAATGCTGAGGCATTAAATTAAGGATTTAGGAGAGAGTTATGCCAGACCAAAAGAAACATGGTTTATTGGCTCAAGCCGGTTTAGAACCATACCAAGAAAAACCAGGCGAAGAGTACATGAATGATGCACAACGTGCTCATTTTAGAGCAATTTTAGAGACTTGGCGTAACGATTTACGTAACGAAGTTGATCGTACTAAATCGCACATGCAAGACGAAGCTGCTAACTTTCCTGACCCAGTTGACCGCGCTGCACAAGAAGAAGAATTCTCTTTAGAACTTCGTACTCGTGACCGCGAACGTAAATTAATCAAAAAAATTGAAAAAACAATTAATTTGATTAAAGAAGATGATTTTGGCTTTTGTGAGTCTTGTGGCATCGAAATTGGCATACGTCGCTTAGAAGCACGTCCTACTGCCGATTTATGCGTAGACTGTAAAACACTTGCAGAAATCAAAGAAAAGCAATCTGGACGCGGCTAATTAAAACTTATTAGTTAGTTATGTCTCCTACAGCCGTTACTGCGCCTATGCGTAAATATCGCGGTCGTTTTGCACCGTCTCCTTCTGGGCCATTACATTTTGGCTCACTTGTAGCGGCTGTGGGTAGTTATCTAGATGCAAAAGCTAATCAAGGAAAATGGTTAGTTCGTATTGAAGACATTGACACTACGCGCGTGGTTAAAAACGCCGACTCCGATATTCTAAATACCTTACAAGCCTACGCCCTTTACTGGGATGAACCTGTTGTATATCAAACGCAGCGTCTGTCTTTATATCAAGATATTACCCACTCACTTTTAGAGCAAAACCTTGTTTATGGCTGCACCTGTACTCGCAAGCAAATAAAAGCTATTGGCGGTATTTATCAGGGGCATTGCAAAGCACTTAATCATCATACTCAATCCGGCGCACTTCGTTTAGTTCAGCAACATCCAACGACCCAATTTAGTGATTTAATTCAAGGTGATATATCTGTAAATAGTGCATTATCCCACGAAGATTACTTAATTAAACGCAGTGACGGTTTATTTGCATATCAACTTGTTGTGGTCGTCGATGATATCGATCAAAGGATAAATCGAATCGTAAGAGGCGCAGATTTAATTGAACCAACAGCTCGGCAAATTAGTTTGTTTAAACAACTCGACAGCCCCGTACCTGAATTTGCTCATTTACCTTTAGCGGTTGCCAAACCCGGTTTTAAACTATCTAAACAAAATTATGCCCCCGCCATTTGTAAACAAAATCCAAAGCCTGCTTTAATTAGCGCTTTTGAATTTTTAGGGCTACCTGTTATAGCTGATTTAAGCGACTTAAATATAGAACAATTAATCGATTGGGGAATTAAAAACTTTAGCTTAAAACAGGTCCCCCAAGTATCCGAAATACAAATTTCTCAACATCCACATAGCCAGAAAGTCCAATTTACACATTTAAGTAAATAAAATAGCTAAAAACGGCTTAATTTCAACACATCAACTTAATTTTTAAACCCTGCTGGTATATGATAGCCGCCTAAATATATGCTAATTACGTCAAACAGCTTGTACTGGGTTATAACCGCCCTATTTGCTGTAACTTTTGATTGCGATGCAGAGTCAATCACACCTTCTAGGAGACAGACTATTATTTCCAAGCTTTTTCAATTTTGCCGACAAATAATCGGCCCGAATACAAGTGCACAAAGCGCTTCTGTAAGCAGTGAACCTATTGTTGTCACTCGTGGTGAGCATGGTATTTCTCGCAAACAATTTAGCCCAAATGCAATCAAAGTATTATACCGCTTAAAAGACGGTGGCTACGATGCCTACCTTGTTGGTGGTTGTATTCGCGATATATTGTTAGGCCAACAGCCAAAAGATTTTGACGTAGTTACTAATGCAACTCCAGATCAGGTAAAAAAACTATTTAGAAACTGTCGCCTGATAGGTCGTCGCTTTCGTCTAGCACACATTGTATTTGGCCGTGAAATTATCGAAGTGGCAACAATGCGTGGCCACCACGAAGCGCAAGAAGACAAAAATCAAATAAGCCAATCAAGCAATGAAGGTCAATTACTACGTGATAACGTATTTGGCAGTATTGAAGAAGATGCAGAGCGCCGCGACTTTTCAATCAACGCACTTTATTACTCAATTAAAGATTTTAGTATTCACGATTACGCCAACGGCTTAGCGGCAATTAAAGCTAAACAAATCGAGCTTATTGGCGATCCTGAAACGCGTTACCGCGAAGACCCTGTTCGTATGTTACGTGCAGTACGTTTTGCCACTAAGCTTGATATGAGCATTGCGCCTAAAAGTGAAAAGCCAATTAGCGAGCTTGCAAGCTTGCTTGATAACATTCCGCCAGCTCGTTTATTTGAAGAAATTCTTAAACTGTTTTTAAACGGCAAGGCCGAAGCTAACTTTTTAATGCTGCGTAAATACGGCTTATTCCGCTCACTTTTTCCTGAACTTGATAAAATTTTAGATAAAAACCCAAGTGGCTTAGAGCACACGCTTATTCAGCAAATGTTTCAAAATACCGACAAGCGTATTAATGCCGATAAAAAAGTAACACCGGCGTTTATTTTTGCTGCCCTACTTTGGTTCCCACTGCTTGAGCGCACTAAAAAAATTCAAAGCCAAGAGCAACTATCTGAATACGATGCTTTCGCACAAGCAATGAATAAAGTACTAAGCGATAATTCACAGCATATAGCTGTTCCTAAGCGCTTTACTTTAGGTGCTCGCGATATTTGGCATATTCAGCACCGCTTAGATAAACGTGCTGGCCAACGTGCATACAGGCTAACGCAACAGCCTCGCTTTAAAGCCGCTTACGACTTTTTATTATTACGCGTAGATGCAGGCGAAACTCAGCATACAGAGCTTGCTCAGTGGTGGACACAATACTTAAGTAAAGATATAAACGGCCAAAAAGAGATGGTTAAAAGCTTAGGTCATCAAGGTGGTCCTAAGCCGCGAAAGCGCCGTCGCCCTACTAAAAAGCCAACTGAGTAATAACATGCATTGTGTTTATTTGGGTTTAGGTGCCAACCTAAACTCACCAAAAGAGCAGCTTGATAACGCGGTAATCGCGCTTAAAAAGCTGCCCAATTGTGAATTTATAAGCGTATCGCATTACTATGCTAGTAAGCCTATGGGCCCACAAGATCAACCTGACTATATCAATGCAGTAGCGTGTATTAAAACGACCCTTAAGCCAGAGCAATTACTTGATTTAACGCAACGTATTGAACTTGAGCATGGTCGAGTAAGAAAGGCTGAGCGTTGGGGTCCACGCACACTTGATATAGATACTCTATTATTTGATGATCAAATTATAAATACGGTGCGCTTAACTGTGCCTCATTATGGTTTGAATAATCGCGAGTTTGTGGTTTATCCACTATTAGAGCTTGCACCTGAACTTATTTTACCTAGCGGCATTGCATTAAAAACCATTGCAAATAATTTACCGCTCAACGACTTACAACAATTACCTCTGTAATTAACCTAGGCTTTTGCCTGCGAGGATATTATGTCTAAAATAACCGTTTCTACTTTAAATAAAATGAAAGCAGAAAATAACAAAATTACTGCATTGACAGCCTACGACGCTAGTTTTGCAAAGTTATTTCATGATAACGGCGTTGAAGTTATTTTAGTGGGCGACTCTTTGGGCATGGTACTACAAGGCGGCGATGACACCCTTGGCGTAACCAATCAAGATATTGCATATCATACCCGCTGTGTACGCGCCGGTAGTCGCGAATTATTTGTAATTGCTGACTTACCGTTTATGACCTACTCAAGCGTAAGTGATACCTGTAAAAATGCAGCTGAGCTTATGCGCGCTGGCGCAAACATGATTAAGCTTGAAGGCGGAGAGTGGCTTTACGAGAGCATTAAAGCACTCACTCAACAAGGTATCCCAGTTTGCGGGCATTTAGGCCTTACACCACAGTCAGTTCATGTATTTGGTGGCTTTAAAATACAAGGTCGCGAAGAAGATAAAGCACAAAAAATGATTGATGACGCGAAAGCACTTGAAGCTGCTGGCGCGCAATTATTAGTACTTGAGTGTATTCCAAGTGCCCTGGCAAAACGCATTACAGACGCTCTAAGTATCCCAACTATTGGTATTGGTGCTGGCAGCTTAACTGACGGCCAAATACTGGTAATGCATGACCTGGTTGGTATTTCGGCAGGTTACATTCCTAAATTTTCTAAAAACTTTTTGCTCGAAACAGGCAATATGCCTGCTGCCGTTCAAAAGTATTGTACAGATGTTAAAAGTGGCGCATTTCCAAGCGCTGAACATGAGTTTAAATAATGCAATCAATAACTGAAATCAGATCGTTACGTAGTCAAATTAAAGCATGGCGCCAAGCAGGTCTTAGCGTGGCGCTTGTGCCAACAATGGGCAACTTGCACCGTGGGCATTTTTCGCTAGTAGAAAAAGCAAAAAACTTGGCCGACAAAGTCGTTGTAAGTATTTTTGTAAACCCAATGCAATTTGGCGCTAACGAAGATTTAGATAACTATCCTCGTACGCTAAACGAAGACAAACAAGGCCTTGCTGAACTAGGCACTGATATTGTATTTACCCCAAGTGTAGAAACAATCTACCCTAACGGACTAGGTGCACAAAGCTTTGTAGATGTGCCTGACATTTCATTAGGCTATTGCGGCGGCTCACGTCCAGGTCACTTTAGAGGCGTTGCAACAATCGTGACTAAGTTATTTAACTTAGTGCAACCAGATTACGCCTGCTTTGGTGAAAAAGATTTTCAGCAATTACAAGTAATCAAAACTATGGCACGCGACTTATCAATTCCGGTTGAAGTTATTGGTGTACCTACAATGCGAGAAGTTTCTGGCCTTGCTATGAGCTCACGTAATGGTTACTTATCTGATGATCAAAAAGCGACTGCAACCGTATTATTTAAAGCCCTTAATACGTGCGCTGAGCAACTTAAAAGTGGCGAGAAAGACTTTGTAAAACTTGAAAGCTTAGCTAAACAAAGTTTAGAGCAAGCAGGCCTAAAACCAGACTATTTTGAGATTGCTCAACGAGATACATTAAAAACTGCTACAATCGAAGATACTCAATTTGTTATTTTAGCCGCAGCCTATTTTGGTGGTGTTAGATTGATCGACAATATCCAAGTCGAAATTTAATATTATTGCGACTCCATTTTAAGGATAAGAAGCATGCACTCTTTAATAAAAACAAGCGTAGTCGCCCTTACTTTTGCACTATTAGCAGGTTGTCAAAACCAAGTTGAAAACCCTGAAATGAATCAGTGTGCTCAACAAAACTACCAGTGTGAAAGTAGTTGTGAACAGCAAACAACTGCTGAGGGCTTAAAGCAACAAGTATGCTCTGGAAAATGTGTTGAGAGCTATAATCAATGTAAAGCACAAGCCGAAAAATTAGGTAATATTTAATTCCTAAAAGTTTTTAGTTTTAGGCACAAAAAAACCGCTCAATGAGCTAACACCGATCAGTTAAGGTATTTTTGATCGGTTGACCGATCTTTTGGTTGCTTCACAATACCCTTATCATCTTTTGATTATGAGGGTATTTTTATGCTTAGTCATTGGTTACTTGATACAGAT
>NZ_JACGWD010000013.1:0-69389 GCF_014077565.1 Pseudoalteromonas sp. 5Ae-yellow | reverse complement strand
GCTTCTAATTACTCAACCACCTATAGTAAAAGCGTTGCTTTTAAACGCCAGCAAGCTGCACGTCTACAAGTTAAATCAAACCACAGTGTCAAGTTTTGTGGCGTAGAGCTTGCTCACGCGAGAAGCGTAGCTTCTAATTACTTTGTATATAGGAGTCAATGTATGTGTGGTTTAATAATTTTTGTAAAAGCGTTGCTTTTAAACGCCAGCAAGCAGCGCGTCTACAGGGGTTATGACCTCTAAAAATTTAACTATTCACTACACATAAAAAAACGGCGCTAAATTTAGCACCGTTTTTATAAGCAATTAGAAAAAAGTTTACGCTTTTTTCTCTTCACAACTTGCTAGGTATTCGTCAAACGTACCTTGGAAGTCGATTACTTTTTTATCTTTAATATCAATGATACGTGTAGCTAATGACGAAACAAACTCACGGTCATGGCTTACAAAAATAAGCGTACCTTGGAAATCTTTTAACGCGTTATTAAGCGCTTCAATAGCTTCCATATCCATGTGGTTTGTTGGTTCGTCCATTACAAGCACATTAACGTCTTGCATCATTAACTTACCAAATAACAGGCGATTTTTTTCACCACCAGAACAGTTACGCGCTTTTTTGTTTGAATCGTCTGCTGTAAACAACAAACGGCCTAACATGCCGCGTACCATTAAATCGTTATGCTTAGCTGTACGCCATTGCGACATCCAATCAAACAACGTTAAATCGTTATCAAAATCTTTTGTGCTGTCTTGCGGGCAGTAACCAAAGGTCGCATTTTCAGACCATTTAATTTCGCCTTCATTACTTTTAAGCTCGTCTACTAAACAGCGTAAAAATGTTGTTTTACCCACACCATTTTCGCCAATTACGGCAAGCTTAGCGCCAGCTTCAAGTAAAAAGTCGCCGCCGCTAAATAACGTTTCGCCATCAAAACCATGGCCAAGCTTATTAACTTCAAGCGCCTGACGATACATTTTTTTACCTTCGTCAAACGAAAGCGATGGGCTCATACGGCTTGAAGATTTAACTTCATCAAGCTTAATTTTATCCATTTTTTTAGCGCGCGAACTTGCTTGCTTAGCTTTTGAAGCGTTAGCACCAAAACGGTTAACAAAGTCTTGTAGCTCGTCAATTTCAGCGCTCTTTTTAGCATTTTCAGCTAAAAGTTGCTCGCGTTGTAAGCCCGCAGCTTCTAAAAATTTCTCATAGTTACCAGGGTAAATACGCAGCTCACCGTAATCAATATCGGCCATGTGTGTACATACCGAGTTTAAAAAGTGACGGTCATGCGAAATAATAATCATCGTACATTTACGTTTGTTAAGCTCGTTAGCAAGCCACGTAATTGTATGAATATCCAAGTTATTGGTAGGCTCATCAAGTAGCAAAATGTCAGGGTTTGCAAATAACGCCTGTGCTAAAAGCACACGTAGTTTCCAACCTGGGGCAACGTTTGCCATTAAACCGTAATGAAATTCTTTATCGATACCCGCTTCAAGCAAAATTTCTTCAGCGCGGCTTTCTGCCGTGTAACCGTCCATTTCAGCAAATACACTTTCAAGATCGGCAACTTTCATACCGTCTTCTTCGCTCATTTCTGGTAACGAGTAAATACGTTCGCGTTCTTGCTTTACTTTCCAAAGCTCCACGTCGCCCATAATTACCGCGTCTACAACGCTGTATTGCTCAAAAGCAAACTGGTCTTGGCTTAGGTTACCTACTTTTAACCCTGGAGTAATAGATACATTACCCGCACTTGGAACAAGCGCACCGCTTAAAATTTTCATGAAAGTCGACTTGCCGCAGCCGTTAGCGCCAATTAAACCGTAACGGTTACCGTTACCAAATTTAGCTGAAATGTTTTCAAACAACGGCTCTGCGCCAAACTGCATCGTAATATTTGCGGTGGAGATCAAAAAGGGTAATCCTAGATTAGTACTGACAGGAGTACGCTGCAGCAAAACGCCACAAACAAGAACCAGACAATAGGGTAAATTAGCTGGCGAATTATACAGATCAGCCACAACGAATGAAAGATAAAAGGTAGCTAATTTATAACCAAGCGAAAATAACGGCAATTCTCAATTTTAAGTCACTATTTTTAGCATAAGTGGCGTTAGGTTTACCTATAACAGAAATATAAATAACTACTACCGCCAATAACATTAAATAAGTGTTGTAGCCAAATAGCCAAGTTACTACCCAAGCTCTAATGCACAGGCTGATAAATCAACTTTATAGCGGCCGCATTTTTGATAATTAGTTGATTAACCGTCGCCACGTCATCAAGAGTTAGCGACTCTTTACTTAGCATAAAATGTACGTTGTTAACGTTAATCGGTGTAATAGACTTTACCTGCGAAATTGAGGAGTGTTTTTTTACAAAGTACTGCGCAACAGCAGAGTCTTCAATAACATAGTCAATTCGTTTTTTATCTAACATGCTAAATCGATTATTTGCTTGAGCAGTAAGCACCACCTGTGTTGGATACTTAGTTTTTAACTGTTCAAGCTCGTTACCAAAAAAGCTCCCCCGGTTAATACCCGCTGTAAACTTTTTACTAAAAAGCTCAGGTAAGCTTGTTACATCAGGCGAATCTTTATGTTTATAAAGCCGCATAACCTCGTCGCGGTAAGGCAAGCTAAAATGCGCATATTGAGCGCGTTGTTCTGTATAACTTGCCGCGTAGGTTATATCTACTCGGCCATTTTTAAGCTCAGCTTGAACACGTGAAAAACTCGGGAAATAAGTCCATTTAATACAAAATTTTGAATCTTTAAAAATAGCGTCTGCAGCATCCACTTCTGCGCCTAAAAACGTATCGCCTTGTTTAACAAGATAAGGCGGCCAATTAGTTTCGTTAGTGCCCATCACCAATGTTTTTGTACATGCTAAGGCATTAAATTGAGTAAATAACAGTGTAGTAAACGCTAAAAATAAAGTTTTCATTACACTCCTTAAATTAGTGTTCAAACAACGCTTTAAGTGCTGTTTTATTTTTGTTTATATATTCATTAATTACCGCAAGCTCAGTAACCGACACCGTATTTTTGCTAAACATTAAGTAAATGTCGTCCTTGTTTACATACTCAATACTGGTTACTAATTTTATGTTAGTGCTTTTTTCACCAAAGTGAGCACCTACTAATTCGTCTTCAATAGCAAAATCAATACGTTGTTTATTAAGCATTTCAAAGCGCTTACTAGTTGCACTAGTGTATTCAATTTGTTTTTTATATTTAGTTTTATATTGCTCAAACTCTTCGCCGTAGTAGCTCCCAAAGTTAGCGCCCACGGTAAGGCCTTGTTTAAAAATATCTTCGAGGTTTTTAACGTTATGCTGATTGTTTGTATTTTCGTACAAACGCATAACTTCAGTTCGGTAGGTATCACTAAAGTGCACATATTTAGCGCGTTTATCGGTATAACTTGCTGCCCATCCTAAATCAATACGGCCGTATTTAAGCTCAATAAAAGCCCGCTTAGAATTTGGCAGTAACTTAACTTCAAAACAAAAAGGGGAGTCAGCAAATATAATGTTAAGCGCATCAACCTCCGAGCCTTGCAGTTTACCGTTAATTCCCATTACATAAGGCGGCCAAAAAGCATCGTGCGATGCCACGCTAAAGGTTCTCTCACAAGCAAATACATTAAACGGAGTCGTAAACAGCAAACATAAAAATACGGTTATTAATTTATTCATTGCGCCTCATAGTTATTATTTTTGCTTATTATTACAACAGTATAAACCAGCTTTTACATTTTAGCGGCGCGGGATTGTTTAAATATGTAAATAGTTGGTTAAAACTCATTTAAGGATAAAACAACCAAACTAGCGTTGTTGGTAACCCTATCTGTGGGTACACTAATAATAAATTTATACATAGCAGGGCACGTTATGTCACCAGCCAAAATACGCAGTGATGTTATAAAACTCAGTGAATTAAGCACTAAAAAACCAGATTATTACTTTATCCAAGGCTACTTAATGGGATTAGGTGTATTACCTCAACTACTTGTTCCCAGTGAGTGGCACCCAGATCTATTTGGAGAGTTTAATATTCAAAACGAGACTGAGCTAAAATACCTCGAAAGCTTAATGGCTCTGTATAACCAAAGCATGGATAAAGTAATTCAAAACGAATTAAAAATGCCAACAAAATGCAGCCTATCCAAGCAAGACTATAGGGATTCGCTAAAGCCGAACATGCCCCTACCAAGTTACTGTAAAGGGGTTTTACAGGCGCTTAAAAATATAGATAAACGTATGCTTGATGCAGGGCAAAAACAGTCTCTTAATAACCTAAGCAGCGTTTTAAAAGCATTTTCTAGTGAAAAAGCCGCCGCAAAAGAGTTTGGTGAATTTGCCCAATACAACGCCCAAGAATACAAACGTAATTATGTGTATTTTATGGCCGACGCTATTTTTGAACTTCGATTTAGTAACGACCTAACTTTAAGTGATGACGATGAGGCCGAATTTAACAGCACCTTTTTAGACGAAGAACCAAATGAATTAGATGAGCTTGATGAATTACTTGAACTGGTACTTGCCGATACAGAGCTAAAAGCACTTAAGCCAATACAAATGTTGCTAGACATCATGGAAAGTGGGCTCATAACAAAGCAATTTATTAAAGACAACACTGGGCACTTTTGGGGCTTGCACGAAACCCGACCTTATATGATGCTTCGCGCGCATCGAGCAAAAATACACGCACTGCATGGTTATACCCAAAAAGCGCAGTCAGAACTCGAAGAGCTATTAAAGCTAAACCCAAACGACAATCAAGCAAACCGCTTTTTATTAATGAACTGCCTAATTATTAATAAACAATGGGAAAAGTTAGAAGCGCTATTGACCGACTTTGATTTTCAAGAGCTACACGCAACCGCTAGTCGGGCGCTCAGTGCTTTTGTAATGCATGGTGATTCAAAACCCGCTAACGAATACAAAAAAATGCTCCAGCAGCAAAATAAACACTTTACCAAAATTCTTACAGGTCAAGAAAAACTAAAAGAACAACAGCCGCCATATTTCAGCCCAGGCAGTAAAGAAGAGGTAGGTGTTTATCTTGATTCGTTAGGTAAACAAGCGTGGATTTCGGTGCCTGCGAGCCTTTTTTGGTTAAGAAAAAAGTAACAAAAAACGTTTAGCGTGATTTATATCGCGCTAAACATAACGCAGATTCAATTTTGAAGTGCATAACCGCTTTTTGAGTTTTTTATTCAATAGTAGAAATCACGCTTGTTAAGCGTGCAGCATCAATGTCGCTTGTGTTCGTAAAGCGCCATACTTGAAATAATAAATTTCAAACCCGTCAATAAACACATAACATTCAGAAGTCATCGTTAATAACCTGCGCTTTATTGGTTTTACGTTGCCGTGCATTGTAGCCACCTACATCGGCGGCTAATTCATTAATTTCATCAAGGAGCGATCCTTGTAATTGCAGCACGACTAAAGCTTCAAATAAAATATCGCTTTTAACTGTCTCGCCTTGCTCAAGTTTTTGCACAGTAGAGCGCGACACACCAATCATTTTTGCAAAGGTGCTTTGCGTGTAATGCAAAGTGCGGTGCTGGCGTATTAAATCCCCTAATCGTTGCGCCATTTTTAAAGCTTGTTCCGATCTCATTAATGAGTGCTTACTCGGTCATTAAGGTGTTAATGATTATTTTAGCGGTATTTGGCTTGTTTGCAAATAAAAGTGATGATTTAAAAGTTATTGGTAATTTATTTGTTGGTATTTTAGAGCCGAGGCTTTAGTGAGAGGCGAGCCCATCCCTAGTTAGCACAAAGGGTGGCAAGCCTCTCTTGGAATATGACAACACACAAGAGGAACACAGATAAGGCCGTTTGTATTGCATTTTAAATTTTATACTGCGTATGTATCACTTAACATCAGTGCTTAATAACAATGGCGTATTAATTTAAAAATTTCTACTTATTAAGCCTATATTTAATGCGCCTGTTCCTGTAGATTAAACAAATAATGAATGCAGTATTAACAGTGCCTTAGCTGTTAAACGATTAGCCAAGGAGCGGTGAGTCTCGTGTCAAACACCACACTTACTTATTACAACCAAAATGCCAAAGCTTTTAGCGACTCAACACTTAACGTTGATATGTCGGCGCTTTATGCTGAGTTTTTACCGCACGTTGCACAGCACGGGAGTATTTTAGATGCCGGTTGTGGCAGTGCGCGCGATGCCGCATTTTTTAAAGCGCAGGGTTTTACTGTAAGTGCGTTTGATGCAAGCCCTGAGCTGGCAGAGTTGGCAAGCAGTTACTTACAACAGCCTGTAGCGGTTAAAACATTCCAAGAGCTAAATAGTGTAAATAAATATGACGGTATTTGGTGCTGTGCTAGTTTATTGCACGTTCCAAAAGCTGAATTACCGCAGGTGTTTTTAAACCTACAAAATGCGCTTAAACCGAATGGTGTTTTGTATGTATCGTTTAAATATGGCGATACAGAGCGTGTGCATAATGGGCGTGAATTTACCGATTTGAACGAAAATGCTTTAACGCATTTACTTAGCAATACGCAGTTAAAAGCTATTAAACAATGGCAAAGCGTTGATCAGCGCCCAGAGCGCGAAAGTGAAGTGTGGCTAAATGCGCTTATAAAAGTAGTGCACGTTTTATGATTGGACCAATGCAGCAACAGCTCGACTTTATTGCTTACATTCAGCGCTTATTAGTTGAAGGTGATTTTAGTGCTACTTATAAGTTTGCACTTTTACATGCACTGGCTGATATTAGTATCGAAAAACATCACGCCAATCCGCAAGCACAGTTACAAATAAAATTTGATGAATTAGTCGATAAATTTATTACTTTATATTGGCACCAAGCATCGCCATTTGGTGCAATTGGTAATAATAGAGAGCAACTACTTTTACAAAATACCAACTCTAATAAACAAGCTAAAATAATAACTACACTTCATGATGCAAAATTAAATAATATTAATTCAATTAGCCAATTAAAAAAGAGCCACGGTTGGAATAATATACGCAGTTCAACACTAAAAACCATTAAAGATGGCCCGCTATGGCTCTTACAAAAATTAAATGGCAAAGAAGAGTGTTTCTTGTATCCCCATATTAAAGGCCAATCATACATTACCTTAAATGAAGGTATTGCAGGCTGCTTTAGGCGTTTTTACGACTTAGTTGTTTATTTAGCAAAAAACGCATGGCTGCAAAAAATCCAAAGTATTAAGCATAACCAAGCCTTAATTGGCCCACAAAGCCAATTACACGAATTTTTATTCGGCTTTGATCGTAATGCACTGAGTAAGGCCAAGCCTGTGCTGATAGAGCTTCAGCACGGTAATTGTTTTTATTGTCAAAAACCATTGAACAGTAAAACCGAGGTTGATCACTTTATACCGTTTGCTCGCTACGCAAATGACCTAGGCCATAACTTTGTGGCAGCACACAGCACCTGTAATAACAGTAAAAGTGACTTTTTAGCAGCGCAACTTCACCGCGAACGTTGGCAAGAACAAAATTTAGTGATTAATAGCCAGCATTTAACAAGTGAACTTAGTAATTACTTTAATTGTGATTCAGATAAGTCACTTGCAGTAAGTAATTGGGCATATCAGGTAGCGCAGGTTAACAGTGCAAAGTTATGGGTAAAGAAAGGTTATTTTGAAGAAGCGGCTGGTTTTAAATATCAGCAACCAAGTGCAGGGCTGGATTTAGTAGCGGAAGAAAAGCCAAGGTATGACGTTTAATCGATAATTTGTAGTTTGTGCTGTAGGCGTGAGTTTATCTCGCGCTTTAACTTGTAGGCGCAGAGCTTGCTCGCGCGAAAAGCGAAGCTTTTAAATTTCGGTGTAATTAATGTGTAGGTGCGATTTTACATCGTGCTCATAAATTGGTGTCTTGATGTGGGTTTAAAGGATTAAAAAACCTCTATCCGAGGTTATATCGCGTTGGCGATGGCAACCAAAGGGCGGCTGCCGCCGACCGCCCTTTGGAATCCCATGGCGCACCCGAGGATCACACTGTGTCTTCAACATCGTTAATAATGTGAACGTAACCAGCGTAGATAGGCCATCCATGGCCAAGCTACGCTTTGTACAGCATCCATGCTGTAAATTACTCATCATTAACTAAGTTTCAGGTGTGATCACGGGGAATTGGAGTGTGTTGATAGATTGGTGTTTATGAATGTAGTCACGGTTTTACATCGTGCTTTGGGTTGTAGGCGCTGAGCTTGCTCGCGCGAAAAGCGAAGCTTTTAAATTGCGATGTAAGTAATGTGTAGGTGCGATTTTATATCGCGCTCATAAATTGGTGTTTTGATGTGGGTTTAAAGGATTAAAAACCTCTATTCGAGGTTTTATCGCGTTGGCGATGGCAACCAAAGGGCGCCTGCCGCCGACCGCCCTTTGGAATCCCACGGCGCACCCGAGGATCACACTTGATCTTCAACACCGTTAATGATGTGAACGTAACCAGCGTAGATAGGCCATCCATGGCCAAGCTACGCTTTTTACAGCATCCATGCTGTAAATTACTCATCATTAACTCAGCCTCAGGTGTGATCACGGGGAGTCAGCGTTTGTTGCAGGATTGGTGTTCATAAGCGTGGGTGGTAGCTGTCTCATAATTTATATATCAGTATTGAAGACAATAATCTTGTCTGCGTATATTAAAAATTAATAGGAGTTTAAGAATTGGAACAGCTTTACTATATGGCAACTAAATATTACTTTGCTTTTGAAAGTAACAAAGGGCTTAACAAAAAAATGAAGTTGAACTGGCTTTTTACAGTTACTCTAGCTTCCATTTTTATCGGAATGTGTGGTTTAACATATTTCTTATTAGTTACCGACTCTACTAAAACTAATAAGTCGATTTGCATAGCCGTATTATTTATTAGTGAATTTGCTTTTCTTTTTTCTTTTACAAGTTTGCAAGAGAAAAAGAAGAAATTAATCCTTGAAAAACACGGTGAACAAGGTAGTGATAAACGCGCATTATTCCGCGCTAAAAGGAAGTGGATTTTGAAAGAGTTAGGTATTAAAAGAACGGATTTTTTTGATACGGCAGAGCAGTATGAAAAAATGCTTAAATATTATTTCGAAAGAAAAACACCCTATGAAAATTACTGGCATACTTTCTTTTCTAATTTATTTAGTGATAGCTCAAAGGCAAGAATCTTAAGCCTATTAATTTTTTTAATGTCTATTTGTTTTTTGTTAGTAATGAAAGGCGTTAGCGATTCAGAGTTGTTTTTCGAACTGCTTGAACCAAATAATTTGATTTCAGGTTTTTTCTTAATTTTACTTTTTTCATTCGGATTGCATGTTTTTATAGAGACAGTGAAGGCTTTAATCCGTTTTATTGGGTTAGTCTATTCAATGATTTCTATTCGATTTGAAGATAAACGTTCTGAATCAGATGACGTATTGAGAATTTTTATTAAAGATTTATTGTTGTTGAGTCGTTTGGATAACAGAATCAAAGTGGTTAATTGATCGATTACTCTAAAAGATCTTAGTACGGATGACTTTAGTTTCGGATTTTACAAATTTGCCAGATTGCTCGCGCGAAAAGCGAAGCTTTTAAACTTCGGTGTAATTAATGTGTAGGTGCGATTTTACATCACGTTGGCGATGGCAACCAAAGGGCTGCTGCTGCCGACTGCCCTTTGGAATCCCACGGCGCACCCTAGGATCACACTGTATCCTTAAGCTTAAAATTGATGTAAATGTAAGCGCCGTGTATTCGCCATCCGTGGCGAAGTCACGGCTTAACTTGCTCCATGCAAGTGATTACTTATCAATTTATAACTTTCGGGTGTGATCACGGGGATTAGAGTTTTTTTGGGAGACAGGTGTTTATGAAAATGTTGTTTCTAGGCTATTTTATAATTGTGAGATATAGTTCTAGTCTGACTTTACAGCAAAGAATTTTAGTAACGCTATTTGCTGTTAAGTTAAATACAACTTAACAATAACAAATATAGATAAAGTCGATGCATTTAAACCAATACTATACACAAAATATCTATGGGGATGCTTTGATTCAAAGCTTAAGTATTAGCTCTCCCAAGATAGCATTAGATCTTGGCTTTGGAGCAGGTGATTTATTGCATGCAGCTAGAAGAAGGTGGAAAGACTTAAGTTTAATCGGTGTTGATATAGATCGACAAAATATCATTAGAGCTAATTCTGGTAAGTTAATCAAAACACTAGAATTAAATGGGTTTGAATTGGCTTTACCGCAATTGATTAGAGAGCAATTCGGAAATATTGACTTATTGATATCAAACCCGCCATATTTCTCATGTGATTTGAATGACACAAATAAAAGAATACTACATGATATTGGTTTGCTTGATTGCATTTCTAAAAAATTAAATAAAATACCTGCAGAGTTAATTTTTTTAGCGCAAAATTTAAGACTACTCTCAAAGTCAGGGGAGCTGGGTATTATTTTGCCAGCCGGCCTAATCTCAGGCCAAAAATGGCAACCAGTTAGAGAGTTTTTGTTATCTAATTACCAAATAACCAATGTTATCCAATTACCTGTAGAAAGTTTTAAAAAAACTGATGCTCAAACCTTTATACTCATACTGAAACATCGCCAGAGTCAAAATAGCTTAGGGTGTGTTAGGTTATCGAATATGAGTGAAGCATCTTTTTTAAATATTAGTCGCTCACAAGCTATTTCAAGAGCTGATTACAATTATTATAAAACAGCTAAGTCATTAATAAATGTAGAGAAGCCTACTACCAAATCATTTGAAATATTTCGTGGTAACAAGTCACATAATGTACTGTCACTTTCTAATTGCGAGCATGTTCATACTACTAATATGCCTCCTGTACCAGAACGAATAAACTTATTTGGCAAGAAGATAGAAGGCGAAAAAGTTGCAACTACTGGTGATATTTTGATTGCCAGAGTTGGTAGGCGCTGTATTGGAAGAGTTGCAATTGTAGAAACAGGCCAAGCTATAGTTAGTGATTGTATAATAGTTATCTCACCAAAAAATAAATTTGATAGCGAGGTTATATGGAATATAGTCTCATCTTTTAATTTCAAGAGCTACTTAGTTAATGCTGCACTCGGTGTAGGGGCTAAATATATAACGTATAAAATTATAATGGATTATCTAATGAGGGAATATGTACCTACCAAATAACTCTGCAGCTTTTAAAACAATAGTAATTGAGAAAGTTAAAACATATTGTGATACTAATATCTGGCCTTACTCTTTTGAGCAATTCGCAGCTTGGCTCAACAATTTTGACGATGATTTAGAAGAGTATTTAGCACTTCAAATCATTGATAATTTGATAGTAAGATCAAATAACATGGCAAAGTCGGCTTATGCCCGCTTATTTAATAGCAAAATCAGACAATTTTTACTTGAAAATACAGAGATAAAAACAGGTACATTACAGAATTGGCGTAGCCATTTAAAAAACGGCACATTATCGAATGACATACGGTTTACCCCTGTAAGGCTTGAAAATGATCTTGGAGAGTCTGGGAGTGTCATTTATAGGTTGCTTTCACCTGAAATTCATACAGATCGTTATTCATTTAAAAAAGATAATGCAGCACCTAAAGTTTTAATTTTAATTGATGACTTCATAGGCAGTGGTACTCAGTTCGATGAATATGCATCAGAAATTAATCTAAGTAAGTTACTTTTAAATTCAATTGTACTGTATTGCCCATTGATTGCTTTTGAAAACGGTATTAGAAGTATTAAGTCTAAATATCCTAAATTACATATATTCCCAGCCGAAAATATTTATGAATCTGATAGCTTACTTTTTGGTGTACCTTCAGAACTTTTTAAAAATGATCAGCACAATACAATTAAAGATGTAAGAAACTACTTACTCATTATGCAAAAGAAGTATGCGCCCAAGATGGGGAACTGGCTAGGTTTTGATGATGTATGTTTACCATTAGCTTTCGAGTGGGGATGCCCAAATCAGTCTCCAGCACTACTTTATATGAATAGCTCAAAGACAAAAAAAAATTGGCAGCAATTATTTAGTAGGAGAGCATAATGCAAGTAATTGATATATTAAATAAACTATCTACAGCTAGGCAAGAGTTTCAAACTACGAATGGCAGTGTAATAAACTCATTTGTAGTACCATTTTTTGTTGATAAGTTTGACTTACGTAAAATATCGAAATCAATCGCTCTAGCAGGATCTAGAGGGTCGGGGAAAAGTACGTATATACAGTATTTTTCACACGCGACTCGATTTGACAAAGAGCTACCGCTAATCTCAGATGATGAATTTGAATGTATTTTATTATATTGGAAACCTGACATCACTTATTGCCAAGGGCTAAAGTCAAATTGGCTTGGAGATGATGCACTTAGATTTTTTTCGATACATGCAGCGCTATCGCTTATACAAGAAATATCAAATTTAATCCGTAACGTCAGTAATCACTATCCAGAGCTAACCTCGGAACTTAAAAATAAGCGTACATTTTGGTCCCGTATTTCTAGAGTAACAGCTACTGACATATCGGATCTAAAAACATTGAATACCTGGCTGATGGACTATAAATACGAAATATCCACTAGGCTTAACCCTGTTAACTTAGATGGGATTTTATCTATCGAACCAAAACAGATGTTAGTGTATTTGACTGATGCACTTCGTTTAGATTTTGATAAATTCGAGAACACAACATTTAAAGTTTTTGTCGATGAATTTGAACTTCTTACTAAAGAGCAGCAACGAGTTATTAACAGTTATAGAAAAGAATCTAATAAACAATTAAATTGGAATGTAGCGTACAAACTTAACTCAAAACCTACAAATGAAACTACCACGGATCAATGGCTACAATCTCCTGATGATTATGATGAAGAAAATTTAGATAGTTATATTGAATCTAATTATAAAATATTCGCAGCTGAAATATTTATTCTTACACTGCAAAACTCAGGACTTAACTGTGAAGTAGCTGAATTGACTCCTAGCTTTCTAGGTAATAGAGAAAATATTGAAATAAGGAAAGGTAAGCTATACCAAGAAAAAGTTTTATCACTTATGAGCAATATCCTTCCAACCCCATCTATTAAAGAACTATCGAATATATGTATTTCTAACAACAGCGTTAGGAATAAAATATCTACAACTCTCTCTGCTCTTAACTTTACAGAAGAAACTATTAAAAAAATTAATGAAGATATAAGCTTAGCAATTACTATTTTGGGCACGTATCGACAAAGAAACTTTGATGTGAAACAAATAACTCGTTATGTACATGGTAAATCGTCCAAAGCTGAGATTACTAGTGTAAAAGATAAAATTAGCACTTTTGAATTTAACACTCTTTTATCATTGAACCTTCAAAATGCATTTATACAGATCCCAGTTTACTCAGGCTTCGATCGATTTATCACTATGACGACTCCAAATATTAGACATTTTAAAGAGTTATGCTTGTCAGCTTTAAAGCAATCGGATGATTTTGATACAAATACTATTTATACCTCTGTTTCTGATATTAAACCTATTTCCTATACTGGTATGCACTTAGGTGCAATCAATAGCAGCTCATCTTTGGTGAAAGAAGTTATTAGCTACCCTCCTCACGGAAACAAGCTTTCACATATGGTTAATCGAATAGGCGAACTCTTTCGAATCTCTCAAAAATCAAGTTACCAGTCCGAACCAGAAAGAGATATTTTTACTTTCACATATGATTATGCTGGTGCGGATAAAGAGTTGGAAGATTTCCTAAATTCAGCACTTAGTTGGCGAGTTTTGGTTGAGGACGAATCACGAAGAATTAAAGATGATAAACAAATTACTAGTAAAGAGTTCCAGTTAAACCCTGTATATGCACCTAAATTTGGAATATCTTATAGAAAAAAACGTGGTATTACTTTCTCGATGGAACAATTTAAAACTATTGTTTCTGGTTCTCCTACGAGTTTTGATAATATCAAAAAGCAATATCAACAAAAATGGAAGTCTGATGACTCTGATAGCCCACAGGGTGTGCTTTTATGATATTAGTTAGTTCATGGTTAACTGATCTTGTCCAAAATATTAATCTTGATAATGTAAAATGTGAATATGATCATACGTTTACATACTCAACTCAATGCGATGACAGGAGCGATTGGACTTTTAGTTATCTAAAACAAATATCAAGCAATGTTATACCTATTTCATATTGCCCAATCGAGGTTGAACTAACTATTTCGAACGTTGAGTACAGTTTAAGAGAAATAGATAAATATGAAGTTCCCTGCGGAAAGATTTTAATTGATGCAACCACTTTGGCTTTACCTGAGCTTTTGCACCTATTTCATATTTTAAAATTAAAGAAAAAAAACTTTGATGTTATATATGTACAGCCAACTGATTATACAGAAAATGATGATAAGGGTTTGGATAAAATCAAATCATATGACCTATCTGATGATGGACTAGGAATCCAGCAAGTTCCACCTTATGTAGGTTTCAGTGATAATTCTATGTTGTTCTTCTTTTTAGGTTTTGAAGGGCACCGCTTTGGAGCATTAATTAATTCAGATGAATTTGATACCAGTAATGTAACATGCTTAATTGGTTCACCACCATTTAAGTTAGGTTGGGAGAATAAAACTCTTTCTAATAACTACAAGCAACTACTTGCAATAAGTACAAATTCTAACACTCGCTATAAGTTCGCTGGTGCCAATGATCCCATAAAAACTTATGATCATATTGACCAGGTTTATCAAGCTGCTAATTATGAAAAAAGAACATTATGTTTAGCGCCTTTTGGTACTAAACCCGCAGCAATTGCCGCAGCTCAATTTGCTGTTAATAATAGAAACGTAACTATGCTATATGATTATGTTAAGAAAAAAAATAAGCGTTCATCGGGTAAGGATTTAGTTCATAGGTGGAGTTTTTCTTACGTAAAACAGCAGTGATCACCCAACTGCTAATTTCCCAGCTTCATGCCACATTTCGTTTGGCATGGGGTTGGTTAACTCCCACGTTATATTCATCGGCTGACTGCCGTTGTGGCTTTGGTATTTAACCTCGCCGTAGTTTACAAATCCCATAGTTCTGCCGTTTTCGTCTTTGCCTTGTTCTCGCACAAATAACAGGATGGTTTTGCCAGTTTTTTGGTGCTGAATATAACTAAGGCCACGGCCGTGTTCAGGGCGAGCGCTGTTTTGCGTTTGCCAATGGAATAGGGTGGGGCTGATTGCGTAATCGTGATACAGCGTGGTGGGTGAGTAGGTTTTTTCACACTTATTAAGCGTTACAAATAATAGCTCTAGATTTTGGTTTTTAAACTCTAAAACGCCTTCGCGGGCTGTCGATTTTTTATCAAACGAGTGCGCTCCAAATGCAGAAAGTATTTGCTGGCGCGTGTAGCGGCTGTGCAATTTTATGGCGTGATTAGGTAAACACGCTAAATCGCTTTCTTGTTGGTGAATGCGGTTTAATAAAAGCGTGATTACTTGTGCAAGTTCGTGCTGTAACGCTGGATGAATAAGCGTTTGTAAGCTTTGTTCAAGCGTTTTAAAGCCTAAACTTGTGCCAGTGGAATCCCAAAAGTTGTAATGCGCCATAAGTGCGTACTGTTGGTTTTGTGCTGTTGGCGTAAAGCTAAAATCGTTTTTACATAAATCACGTAAAAAGCATAAGTAGCTGAGCGAGTCACAGCCGAGTAATTGGGTGTTGATTGCGCGGTAATACGCGGCGTAAATATCGGCTTGCTCTGCAGGGATTTCACCGTCCTTTAACCAATGCCAGCCGCCGAGCTTACCGTCTTTTGGTTTGTATATGTCTTCTAGTATGACTTGTGGGTTTATGCGTAAAAAGTTACTTAGCGTTAGCGCGTCATTTGTGTGTTGCGAATAGCTATTTATAAGCTGCTGTAAACGGCGTTTAGTGTTTATGGCTTGCTGAATATTTTTTAGTATTGTTTGTTGTGTGCGCTTTTGTAGCTCTATGCGGCAACCCAGTGGTAAATGCGGGAAGTTGTTTTCGATTTCGGCTTTTATTGGCTGGTTACTTTTACCAATGAGTGCGCGGAATTTACTCGCAAAGTCATATTCTGGGCGAGCATTACCGACAAAGTCGAGTACGGTACAGCACTGCTTTTGGCTGTTATCGGGCAGGCGCAAACCACGGCCTAGTTGCTGCAAAAACAGCGTTAGGCTTTCAGTCGGGCGTAAAAATAACAGAGTATCAACCTCTGGAATATCGACACCTTCGTTAAAAATATCAACTACACAGAGTATTTGTATTTCGCCTTGGCGCAGTGCTTGTTGCTTAGCCGCGCGCTCATTGGTGTTTTTGCTGGTGAGTACATCGGCGTTTATGCCTGCTAAGTTAAATTTAGAGGCCATGAATTCAGCGTGTTTTTGGCTTACGCAAAACGCGAGTGCTTTAATAGCGTGAACATTGGTTACGATATCGGCAAGGCTGGATATAATTTTGTTAGCGCGGTTGTTTTCACCTGTATAAAGGTTACTTAGCTCGCTTATATCGTAACGGCCGCCCCGCCATGTTATTTGGCTTAGGTCGGTGTCGTCATCTAGTCCAAAGTATTGAAATGGGCATAAATGGCGTTGATTTATTGCCTCTGGTAAGCGAATTTCGGCGGCTATTACGCCACAAAAATCATCGAGTATATTTGCACCATCTTGTCGCTCTGGTGTTGCGGTTAAGCCAAGTAATATTGTGGGCGTAAAGTGGTTTAATATAGCGCGATAACTGGCAGCGCTTACGTGATGTACTTCGTCTATTACTATGTAGTCGTAATAATCGTGAGTTAAATTTAGCGATTCAATTTGGCTGTTCAGCGTTTGGATTGATGCAAATAATTGGTTGTAGCGTTGTGGTTTGTAGTTACCTACCCACAGCTCACCAAAGTCGTTATTTTTAAGCACACCACGGTAAGCGCTTTGCGCTTGTTTTAGTATTTCTTCGCGGTGGGCTACAAACAAAAAGTGTGCGTTTGGGTTTTTGTCGTAAACGGTTTTAAAGTCGAACGCCGATATTATAGTTTTACCTGTGCCGGTTGCGGCAACCACTAAGTTTTTAAAACGCTTATGTACGCTGCGCTCAGCACTTAGCTTTTCTAAAATAGCGAGCTGATGCGTTTTTGGTGTTATATCAAAATAAAATAGGCTGCTTGATTGCCCAACACCGCGTTGCTCGTTAAGTGAATTAATGAGCTTTTCTTTACACTCAACAGCGCCTGTAAATAGCTCGAAGTCTTTTGATTCCCAGTAGGTTTCAAAGGTACTTTTGGTTTTGGCTATTATGTGTGGGATTTCTTGTGCGGTAATTTTTAAGTTCCATTCAAGGCCGCTGGTAAGCGCCGAATGCGATAAGTTAGACGAGCCAATATACCCTGTATGAAAACCCGTATTGCGCATAAATAAGTAGGATTTAGCATGTAGGCGTTCTTGCTGATTGTTATAACTTAGCTTTACTTCGGTATTTGGTAGGTTTGCTAAAAACTCAACGGCTTTAGCATCCGTTGCGCCCATGTACGAAGTAGTAATAACTTTGAGTTTATTGCCGCTTTTGGTAAACGCTTCCAGCTCATTTTTAAATATGCGCAGCCCTGTCCATTTTATAAATGAGACCAACCAATAAATAGTGTCGGACGATTTTATCTCGCGCTTTAGCTCGGTTTCGAGCGATATACCTGCATTAGCACCGCTAAATAATTCGCTTTGCGTAAGGCCCGTTAGCGGGAATATATCGTGAGAGTATTCTTTAAGATTTGCAGCAATAGGGTTTTGGGTATTAAACAGTGCAGTAAGTATTCGGCCTTGGCTATCAATAAGGTTTTCGTTAATAAGCTCATCATCTTTTATATGATCTTTAAGCCAAAGAACAAGGTTGTTAGCAAGGCTAATTTGCTCTTGTAACCGCTCGTTTGAGTTAGGAATGGCATTTATTGCATGAGCAACAAGTTTACCTAAAAAGCGTGAAAGCCACGTTGCCGCCTCAGCACTTTCAAGCTGGCGTTCACCAACATAAAATTGGTCTCGATTTAAGTTTTGCTCAATTACTTGCGTAATTAACTGCTCGTAAATACCAATTTGCTGCATTAAAACCACTCCCTGTTTGCGAACATTCAGTTTACTAAAAAATGCAATGTAAACAAGCATTAACTCATTATTGAATTGGAGGCTGTTGCTTAGGCCGCTCCCCCGTGAACACACCCGAAATTTAATTAATGATGAGTAATAACAGCGCATGGATGCGCGTTAAGCGATGCTTACACAAGGACGTTTTTCATCGAGTTTACGTTCATATCATTAATTTAAATTGAGGGAATAGTGTGATCCTCGGGGCGCCGAGAGATTCCAAAGAGAAGTCGGCGGTTACTTCTCTTTGGTTGCCATCGCCAACGCGATATTTGTAAATTATTTTAAAAGCTACGCTTTTCGCGTGAGCAAGCTTTGCTCCTACAGCCAATTTTAAGAACGCTGCTAAGAAAGTTCCCCCGTGATCACATCCGAAATTTTATTAATGATGAGTAATTAACAGCATGGATGTTGTTAAAAGCGTAGCTTGGCCATGGATGGCCTATTTACGCTGGTTACGTTCATATCATTAATTTAAAGTGAGGAATTAGTGTGATCCTCGGGGCGCCGAGAGATTCCAAAGAGAAGTCGGCGGTTACTTCTCTTTGGTTGCCATCGCCAATGCGATATAAGTAAATTACTTTAAAAGCTTCGCTTTTCGCGCGAGCAAGCTGAGCGCCTACAGCAAATTTTAAGAACGCTGCTAAGATAACTCCCCCTTCAACTTCACCTGCAAACACATAATTAATGAGTAATTACCTCGCATGGATTCGAGGAAAGCGATGCTTGCACATGGATGTGCTTTCATCGCGTTTACGTTCATATTAATTATTTGTTTAAGGATAAGTGAAATTGAGGGGCGCCGTGTGATTCCAAAGAGAGACCGGCGCTTGTCTTTCTTTGGTTGCCATCGCCAACGCGATATTTGTAAATTATTTTAAAAGCTTCGCTTTTCGCGCGAGCAAGCTGAACGCCTACAGCCAATTTTAAGGCCGCTGCTAAGGAATTTCCTCCTTCAACTTCACCTTAGAACACATAATTAATGAGTAATTACCTCGCATGGCGGAATTTTGTTCCCGACAAATTCCAAGTACCTAAATCCCTTTAGGCAATGCGAGGAAAGCGATGCTTGCACATGGATGTGCTTTCATCGCGTTTACGTTCATATCTTTAATTTGAATTGAGGAAATAATGTGATCCTCGGGGCGCCGTGGGTGACGAATGACCAAAGCGTAGCTTTGCAGCTTGAGGAAGTGGAAGCATGGATGCTGACAGGAACCCGGCTTCAGGGATGAATTATTAGCAGCAGAGCTTATTTGAAGAAGACCGCCCCTTGGTTGCCATCGCCAACGCGATATTAAGTAAATTATTTTAAAAGCTACGCTTTTCGCGCGAGCAAGCTGAGCGCCTACAGGTGTTTGGGTGAGCTTTGTAGCGTGAGTTTGAATAATGCGACATGTACCTGTTTTTAAGGTATAAAGTAAACATTGTGATTATAGGAACTCATCATGGATGATTTATTAAACCAAGGTTTAAGCCTTTTATTTGTTATTGGTAGTGTTTATTCACTATTAGGTGTTTTGTTTATCAAAATATGGCTTCATCAGAAGAATGCAAAACTACCTGTAGATCGTAAAAAGCTTAAACGTGTCGCAGCGCAGACACTTAATGAACAAGTTAATGATAAAGTTTTAGATGTAATAGGCTTAGTCTTTTTGTCTGCTTTGATAGTCACCATGCCTTTTGCTTTGAAAGGAATTGCTGAAATGTTTGCCAGCGGCAAGCTCAATTACTTTTTAATTATCGTGATTGCATTGGGGCTAACGTATGTGGCACGAAAGCTTTGGGTTAAATCTAACGACTTAATAAAGCTTAAACTAGGACGTGATGCAGAATTAGCAGTTGCTTCAGAGCTTATAGAATTACAGTCACACGGTTATCAGGTATTTCATGATATACAAGCAGATGGTTTTAATATTGACCATTTAGTTGTTGGGGCAAATGGAATATTTGCTATTGAAACCAAAGGCAGACATAAACGAATAAAAGACGATACAAATTACAAAGTTAAATTTGAAAATAATCATTTAGCATTTCCTTCTTGGTTTGAAAGCAAGCCATTAGAGCAAGCTCAAAATCAAGCTAATTGGGTGAATAAATGGCTTTATGAATCAACCGGTTTTAATACTCCGGTTTTACCTGTTTTATGCTTTCCTGGTTGGTTTGTGGAACTAAAGCAGAGACCAATCTTTCCAATCGTTTCTCATAAACAAATAGTTAAAACGATCCTTTCAATGCGACAAGTTAGCTTAAATCAAGAGCAGCAGCGTGCTATTTGCTATCAAGTGGTGCAGCGAGCCTTAAACGATAGTAAGGCAATTTAAAAGCTACGCTTTTCGCGCGAGCAAGCTGGGCGCCTACAGGTGTTTAGCTTGGCTATTAAGCTCAAAATGTCATTAACTTCCCATAAGTAACTTAAGTTTTACTTATGGGGTTGGGTTTTATTTTACTGCCTATAAGTAAATTACGGTTTACTTATAGGCAGTAAATATACGTTCAAACTTAAAAGTAAGTTATGTTTGACTTTTAGGTAGGCTACCCTAAAATAAATTGCATAAGTAAACTATAGTTGACCTTTAATGAGTGAATTACCAGCAAAAAAAACACTTGGAAGAGTTGTTAAACGTACTGAAATGCCTGATCTATCAAAGCCGTTTTCGTCGGTGCGACTCGCTAAAGCGATTACTTCAAAGCGAACAGGCATGAAGCTTACATTGGTTGATGTATCGCAAGCACTTAATATTTCAAAGCCTACGCTGATAAAAATAGAAAAAGGTGATGTGAATGTGCAGTTTTTTAATGTACTCAAAGTGATGGAATACTTGGGGCTGTCGTTTAGCCTTGTCAGTGATGACGAGTCGCACCACAATAACAATAATAAGGATGAGGTGAGCGATGAGCAGTGGTATTAAAAAAAATAGCTTAGATGTATTTATTGGGCATACGCAGAAGATAGGTGCGATAGCCCTTGATATAGGCTCTGAAAATGAAATTGCATTTACCTATGAGCCTGAGTGGATTAATAAGGGTTTTGCTATTTCACCACACTTACCGCTCAATGGTGATTTTGACTCACGTGATGTGCGTAATTATTTACAAAACTTATTACCCGAGGGCAAAGGTCTTGATGAGATTATAAGTAGTACTACTATCTCTAAAAATAATACGTTTGGTTTGATTAAAGTAATTGGCGAGGAAACGTCAGGCGCTTTGTCGTTTAGAGCAAGTAACAGTACTTTAAAGCAAACATCTTTTCGTGAAGTAACTAGTGATGAGCTAAGCCAAAAACTTAAACGCTTTGTACAAGTTGGAGAACCAATTACTCATTGGGATGGCCGAACTCGGCTCTCTGTTGCTGGCGTTCAAGACAAACTAAACCTACTCGAAATCGATAGTAAATTAGGATTTGGTGAAGGGGAGCTATGTTCTAATAAAATTTTTAAATTTGAAACAGGTACCGCGCCTTTCATTGCAGTAAATGAACTTTTTACCATGCTTTTGGCAAAAGAGTCGGGGCTCAATGTTCCCCATGTTGAGTTGCGCACTTACGCAGATGTAAGAGTGTTTGTAATAGATCGCTTTGATAGGCGCGTTACACAAGATCAAAGCCGTGTATTACGTCGTCATATTATTGATGGTTGCCAAGCCACTAATTTACCTCCTTCTTATAAATATGAGCGTCAGCATGGTGATGATGGAGATGGTATTTATATTCGAGATGGCGTTTCTTTTGCAAAACTCTTTAATGTTAAAACAACGAATGTACAAGCGTATGAGGCTCAGCTTATTCGTTGGATGACATTTAATATTTTAGTACGTAATTACGATGCTCATGGCAAAAACATTAGTTTTTTTGTTGGTAAAAATGGTTTAGAGCTTACGCCGTTTTACGACTTGGTAAATATAGAGGCTATTATTGAGCAGGGAAGCATTGACCGTGATATGGGCTATTTACAGCCCAAAATATCAAGGTGTTATGCTATGTCAGTGGGTGAGCATAATTCGCAAAGTGCAGGCAATTTTACTAATGAGATTACAGCTTACATGTTAGCTGATTTTGCTGATGAATTTGCTATTTCACTACCACGGATGCAACTACTTATGAGTCAAACTGTTGACTCTGTATTAGCCGCAATTGATACGGCTAAAGTTTCTGCTGTTAAAAATAACTTGTCTACTGCTGAATTAGCACACATTGATTTGTGCATAAAAATAATTAATAAAGCTGCAAATAAGCTGAGGGAGCAAATAATACAACTACCAAATATGGATGCATTTATTTAAATATTAGAAAATAAATACATGCATTTTGAGTGATAAATTCATATATTGGTTGCCAGCATCAACGCGATATTTGTAAATTAAAATTAAAAGCGCGAGATAAAATCACACCTACGCTTTTGTTAAGAGTGATGTTTACATTAATGTAGGTGAGGTTTTATACCTCGCTTATAAATACATTTTTTACCACAGAAAAGTGAATTATTGTTCTATGTAGCGCTTAAAAGTAATGAGGCAATTAACTCTGCTATTCGCCTCATTAAGTGAGGCGAATAGGTGTTTAGGTGAGCTTTGTAGAGTTGATTGGGGTAATGATCTAGTTACTAGAGGGCAAAGCGCGATGTAAAATCGCGCCTACAATTTAAAAGCTTCGCTTTTCGCGCGAGCAAGCTGAGCGCCTACAGGTGTTTGGGTGAGCTTTGTAGCGTTGATTGGGAGTTATGAACCAGAGTTACTAGAGGACAAAGCGCGATGTAAAATCGCACCTACGGTTTTGTTCAGTACAGTGGTTTAATTATTGTAGGTGAGGTTTTATCTATGAATCTTTGTTTAGCTCTGTAATCGCTTTAATACTAAATGCGTGCATAGTTATGTAGTGTTGCTTTTTAATGATTGTTTTAACGATACTTTGATCAATATTTAAGTAATCGTGAACAAGAGCATTTCGTAAGCCTATAATTTTACGCCATGACAGTAGTTCTGCCTCGCTCAAAAAGCCTAAATTAGTAAGTTCGCTAAATGTTTGATAGGCGTTGCTACTGGTACTACTTTTGTGCTGCTTAAGCCAATGCTTTGATAAGCCAATACACACCTCGGTCATTAACTGTAGTAATCGCTCTGCAGCTCGGTAGTCTCTGCTATTAAGTGAATCGATTTGACTGAGTTCGTCGAGTTCTTGCATATATTCGTCAATATGGCGTGTTACTTCACTTAAATAAAGTGTAATTCCGGTATCAGTCATGTTTACTCGCTATGGTTTCAAATTCGAACTGGCTATATATACGCTGCTGCTCTTTCATCGCTCTAACACTATTATTGCTTATAATTATTTTTCCATATTCAATAACATTGAAAGCTAAATAACTTGGAATAATATTTATATCAACAATCGAAATAAGTTGTTCATTAAGGTTAAGTGCATTACTTATTTCAAGCTCAAGCTCTTTTGGCCTAAGGCGTTTATCGAACGATTCCAGATCAAAGTTTTTAAATGCTATGGCTAAGTCAATGTCACTATGAGGCTGAGCTGTCCCTTTTGCATGAGAGCCATATAGCCAAACTACATCAATGTCGGTGTTTTGATGTAAATACTCAATTATTTTTTGTATAACTTCATTTGCCACGAAAAGTAACCATTGATAAAAACAGTAATAATAACCTATCAGTTTTATGGTGAACATTAAAACTGATATTTGTTTTATTTAATTTAAAAGCTTCGCTTTTCGCGCGAGCAAGCTGAGCGCCTTGTATCTCTCATTGATAAATGATTAGCTATCATTTATCACATCGAAGTCAGTGAGCTTGCCTGTGCGTCTACAGGAGTTTAGGCGGGCTTTGTAGTGTTGATTGTGGTGTTTGAATTGTTGTAGGGAGGTTTTATACCTCGCGGGTGTTTTTATAAAGCCAAAGCGCGATGTAAAATCGCACCTACGGGTTTGTTGAGTGTGGTGTTTGAGTTGTTGTAGGTGAGGTTTTATACCTCGCGGGTGTTTTTTATAATGCCAAAGCGCGATGTAAATTCCCGCCTACAATTTAAATGCTTCGCTTTTGCGCGAGATAAACTCACGCCTACAATTTAAATGCTTCGCTTTTGCGCGAGGTAAACTCACGCCTACAATTTAAAAGCTTCGCTTTTGCACGAGGTAAACTCCCGCCTACAATTTAAATTTTTCGCTTTTGAGCGAGGTAAACTCCCGCCTACAATTTAAACTATCCCAACCGCGTTACTTTTAATTGTATTTTACCTGCATTAGCGCCATAAAAGCGGCTTAGGTCGTTTGCAAATGGGCAAAACTCGCCTGATTTATCCACTTTAATGTCGGCGCCATTGGCTATTTCAAAAAGGTGGTCGTCGTTTTTATTTATAGCACCAATGAGTGAAAACCATTGTGCGCGAGGAAATCGTCTAAATGGTTCAAGCACGGCCATCGGGATTTCTTTTACGCCAAGTTGAACGTTGTCGCGGTTCCAGCCTAATGGCGTGCACTTTATGCCATCGTCAAACCAACATTGATTTGGGTATGGGGTAAAGCGATACGTAGCGCCTTGCTCTAGCATGAGGCCGGTTGCGTTGTATTGCTCAGAGGCAAATACCATTACATCTTGGCTTTGGTTAATGCTCAGCACATTCATGTTTTGATTAGCCAGTTCTATATGTTGGCTTAAACCAATAAAGCTAAGTGTGGTGTTGTCGTTGTAGCTAATTTTGTAATGCAGCTTTTTAAGCGATTCTGGGCGGTAACTGGTTAGTTTATTAATACGTTCGGCTACGCTGTAGTGCACTAAAGGCTCAAGGTTGCTGGCTTCGTCATCAATTAATATATAGCACTGCCTATCTACTAATTTAAAAAACGGGTTAAACCAAAAGTAATTTTGTTGATGACTTAATGCGAGCGGATCGGGCGTTACTGTTACGTCATCTTGTGCTACTAAGTTGCTATCGGGGAGTAGGGTTTCGTAGTCTATATCGTGGCTAGTGAGTAACGATATATTAAGCGGTTGTTCTATTAGCCATTCAAGTGCATAGCGCAAGCTAATATCGGCTAGGCCATCGCGGTAGTAACCGCCGCCAATGTCTGAATGCGCACCTGCAAACCATAGCTCGGTAATGTTGCTTTGATGGTTCATGAGTGTGGGTTCAAATGCGCGGCGTTTTTCGTCAAGGGCTACGCAGTGCAGCGCGTGAGTAATGTTGTTGGCAATGGTGTGGTTTTCAAAAATAACGTGCTCTGCGCCGCGTGTGGCTTTACTTACTTTTGACAAGCCAATTGAGGCGACGGTATCAAACACACATACGTAAACATTATCAGCAATTAAAGGCTCTAGGATTTTGGCAAAACGCCTAGCAAGTGCACCGCCTCTGCTAAAACCCGTTAGCAGTATGGTATCGCCTATTAGGTAGTGAGCTTTAAAGTCGCTTAACGCTTGATTTAAAATACTGGCTACGTCGTCACCACGAGGTGCAAGGGTTTGGTTTAAAATGCGTTTAAGGCGGCTGCCTTTGGTACCAATACCTTGATAATAAAAACTGAGTTGGTTAGCAAATGGAGTAATTGGGGAGTCTTCTAATTTACCGCCAAGTAGTAAATGCAGTTTTAGAATGTTGGTAATATTAGAGTCTTCTTTAAAATGATCAGAGCTAAATTGTTCTGCGTCACGGGGTTCGTTTCCTGTGCCGTCAAAGTTAAAAATTAGCGTTTTACCCGTCATAACCCAATTTCCTTAGTTGTTTTAAATACTCTACACAGACAATGTTAAAAATTAAAGACAGTGATAACGCTCACTGCCTTTAATTTAAATCGCCTTTAATGCAACTTCATTTTAGGGCGCACTACACGCAGCACTTTTTCGCTTATCCATAATGCAAAGGTTTTTGCGCTACCGTGTATGGCGCGTTGGTGCATACGGTATAAAGATATATACATAAAGCGGGCAATTTTACCTTCAATAAAAAAGGTATTGCTGGTTAGATTGCCCATTAAGTTACCTACAGTGCTGTAGCTTGATAAGTTAACAAGTGAGCCATGGTCGCTGTATTTAAAGCCGCGTAGAGGTTGCTGTTTTAGCGTTGCGATTAGATTTTTTTCGACGCACTGCGCCATTTGATGCGCCGATTGTGCACGAGGTGGTACTTGCTTGCCATCGGCTTGGGTAAATGCGCAGCAATCACCTAATACAAAAATGCTTTCGTCTACGGTGCTTTGTAAGAACTCGTTTACTTGAATTTGGTTGCTACGCGTCAGCTCAAAAATACCTAAGTCTTTTATAAAATCAGGTGCTTTTACGCCTGCTGCCCACACCATAATATCGGCATCAATGTGTTCTTCGTCTTTGGTGATAAAGCCTTGTGCGGTGCCTTCTTTTACTTGTGTTTGCTCGCGCACGTTTACGCCAAGCTTTAATAGCTCGCGTTTGGCACTTACGGCAATACGCTCTGGTAGTGCTGGTAAAATTCGTGGTCCGGCTTCTATTAAATGAATATGCAAACGCTTAGACGACATATTTGTTAAGCCATAAAGCTTTAATAGTTCAGACACATGATAAAGCTCAGCTGAGAGTTCAACACCGGTAGCACCGCCGCCTACAATGGCAATATTAAGTGATTGCTGTTGGTTGTCGTCTTGGTGAAGGCGTGTAAAGCTATCTAGTAATGAATGCTGAAAGCGCTCTGCTTGTTGGTTTGAATCTAAAAAGTAGCAGTGATCTTTTATACCTGGGGTATTAAAGTCGTTACTTACGCTGCCAATGGCAATGACTAGGTGGTCGTAGCGCACGGTGCGCTCGGGTAAAATTGTGTGGCCTAGCTCATCTAAAAGTGGTGCAAGGGTAACTGTTTTATTGCTTTGATCTATATTGCAAAAAGTACCAAGTTGAAAGTTATAGTGGTGTTTTGCAGCATGGGCTGAATACACAACCCCATCTAAATCGGGGTCAATAGAGCCTGTCGCTACTTCGTGCAGTAACGGCTTCCATATGTGGGTACGGTTTTTGTCTATTAGTAGAATTTCTGCTTGTTTTTTCTTTCCTAGTTTATGCCCTAATTGTGTTGCTAGCTCTAATCCACCAGCGCCACCGCCAATAACGACGATTTTAGGTTTAGTAATACTCATAACGTTGCCCTCAAAAAATAATATACCCAAATAATCTGTATTATTTTTAGTTTTTTAAGATGACTTGGGTATCAATAAATTATTTTGGCAACAAGCAGTTACTACTCATTTTATAGTGCTCTAGTTTGCGCTTAAATAAAGGTGATGTCAGCAAAAAATGCTGAATAAAGGCATATAAGTTATACTCACTTTCTTATAGTTTAGCTGTGCAGTTAAATTGCTGTTAAAAACACCGAAAAGGACATTTATGACCACGCCATTAATTCAATCACTTGAGCAGCACTTTGGTTTTAGCCAGTTTAGAACAGGGCAACAACAAACTATAGAGCAGCTTTTAAATGGTCAATCGTCGTTGGCTATATTTCCGACCGGCTCGGGTAAATCGTTGTGCTATCAATTAACTGCGTTGCATTTACCAAATTTAACGTTAGTGGTTTCGCCTTTGCTTGCATTGATGAAAGATCAAATTAGCTTTTTAAATAGCAAAGGTATTTACGCGGCTAGCCTTGATTCGAGCCAAGATCAAATGCAAAGCAGCACCGTAATGAATGATGTGCGAAATGGTAAAATTAAAGTACTAATGGTGTCGGTTGAGCGCTTTAAAAACGAGCGTTTTAGAGAGTTTATAAGCCAGGTGGCGCTTTCGATGTTAGTGGTAGACGAAGCGCACTGTATATCAGAATGGGGCCATAACTTTAGACCCGACTACCTTAAACTGCCACGTTACCGCGAAGAGCTTAATATTCCTTTAGTATTGCTGCTTACGGCAACGGCGACTAAAAAAGTTAAACGCGATATGGCAGAGCGATTTGCTATATCGCCTGAGTGTATTGTGCAAACGGGCTTTTACCGCGCCAATTTAGATTTAAGTGTGTTGAGCGTTAAAACCGCCGATAAAAATACCGAGCTTGCTAACATTGTACGCGCGCAAAGTGGCCCTGGTATTGTGTATGTAACGCTACAGCAAAGCGCTGAGCAAGTCGCTAATGTGCTAAGTGCACAAGGTGTGCATGCGGTGGCGTATCATGCGGGGCTTGAAGATACGCTACGCTGGCAAATTCAAGATGACTTTATGGCGGGTAAAATTAACGTAGTGGTGGCTACCATTGCCTTTGGTATGGGCGTTGATAAATCGGATATTCGTTTTGTTATACATTACGATTTACCCAAATCGATTGAAAACTACAGCCAAGAAATTGGCCGAGCAGGGCGCGATGGCAATCCATCAAATTGCTACACCCTTGCCAATTTAGATGGGCTAAATACGGTTGAAAACTTTGTATATGGCGACACCCCTGAGCTTAGCGGTGTTGAATACGTAATTAACGATATTCGCCAAAGCCACCAGCAATGGGAAATGCAAGAATATAGCTTATCGAGCGAAAGTAATATTAGGCAACTGGCACTTAAAACCTTACTCGTACAGCTTGAAATGCAAGGCGCTATAACGCCGCAATATGCCTACTACGCCGATTTTAAATACAAATTTTTGGTTGATAAAAACGAGCTACTAAGCCAATTTGACGAGCAACGCCAAGCATTTTTAACGCAAATATTTAGCCATACAGATTTTAAAAAAATATGGGGTACGCTAAATTTTGATTCCCTTACGCAAGCCGCGCAGGTTGATCGAAAACGTGTAGTGGCTGCTCTTGACTATCTAGCCGAAAAAAACCTAATAACGCTCGAAACCAAACGTATTACCCAAGTATACAAAGTGCATGCAGAGGTTATAAATACCCCTGAACTTGCCCAGCAACTTCACGACTACTTTAGTGATAAAGAACAAGCCGAAATTAAACGTATTGCTGCATTGGTTCGCTTTTTTGAGCTACAAAGTTGCTTAAGCTATAACTTAGCGCGCTATTTTGACGATCAAAATGCGCCAGCGCAATGCGGGCATTGTAGTGTATGCAGAGGGCATGCGGTTAAGCTTGAGTACTCTATAGAGCCTGCATATATTGACGAGCAACTTATTTATCAAAAGGTAGATGAGTTTTTAGCGCATATGGCGGGCAAAGGTAATCATAATGTGGGTATTGAAACCCAATGCCGCTTTTTAGCGGGGATGAGTGTGCCGTTATTTGCGCGTAATAAAGTGCGCCAACTGAGTGGTTTTGCGCTGTGCGAGCAGATGCGTTACAGCGATATAAAAGCAAAACTACTAGCGCGTTAAATTAGTTACTGTATCCTAGTGGCTTATTCAAAAAAGTAAGCCACTATGCCTCATATTGTTATTCCCGTTGAAAATATTTCTACTACCCCAGAGCCAGTTACCTGTGCTAACTGCCAAGCCTGTTGTTGCCAATTAGAAGTGCGCATAGTAACCGACACCGGCGTGCCTTTTAACTATATAGAATACGATAAATGGGGCAGCGAAGTAATGAAACGCGCTGACGACGGTTGGTGCCAAGCACTCGACCGTAATACGCTTATGTGCTCTATTTACGAAAACCGCCCATTAGTATGTCGCGAGTTTGAAATGGCGTCGGGTGAGTGCATTACCGAGCGTGATTTAGCGGGTATATAGTCCGCTATTATTAAAGTACATAAACAACAAAAGGGCTTAAAGCCCCTTTTTAATTACTGTAAAACGCTAAACAATTAAACTTTAAAGTAGCTAATATACTTTTTAAGCGTGTTTGAAAGGTCAGCTAATGCAACGGCTTCTTGTGCGTTACTGTTAAGCGACATGCTGGTTTCTTTTGACATACTGGCAATTTCTTCTACGCCGGTACTAATTTGCGCCACGGTGGCTACTTGGTTTGATGTTGATTCAACAATTTCAAGCACGTTACTTAATGAGTCATTAGCTTGTTGCTGTATTTGATGCAGTAGCTCGTTTGCTTCGTGAGTAAGCGTTAAGCCATTTTCTACTTGCGGTACTGTGGTTTCCATAGCAGTTACCGACGCTTGCGTGTTTTCTTGTACTTGCAAAATCATCTTCTCAATATCGCCTGTTGCATCACCAGTACGCTGGGCAAGTTGCCTTACTTCGTCAGCAACAACAGCAAAACCTCGGCCTGTTTCGCCTGCTCTAGCGGCTTCTATTGCCGCATTTAGTGCAAGTAAGTTTGTTTGATCGGAAATACTGCGGATCACACTTAAAATATCGCCAATGTGTTTTACATGTTCTTGCAGCACGTTTACTTGGGTAACTGTGGCTTTTACGGTTACAGAAATTTGCTCAATTTCGGCCGCTACTTTTTGCACTGCAATACTACCTTGCTGCGATAATTGCGCAGTTATTTTTGAGTTATCTTCTGTTTGTTTAACAGAGCCTGCAACTGCATTTATACTGCGGCTCATTTCTTCTAAGCTGCTTACTGCCGAGTTTGTATAGGTTACTTGTGCGTCAGCGGCACTAAGTGCTTGCTGCGAGCCAGACGCTACGCTTGCAGAGTGGGTAGAAAGCTCTTCAGATGAGTTAATAATGCTATCTACAATGGTTTTTAATTTAGATTGCATCACCCCTACAGAAGCCATCATGCTATTTGGGCAACACGACTGTACATCGCCTCTTAAGTCGCCTTGGGCAATAAGGGCAATTACTTCGGCGGCTTCTTGTGGCTCGCCGCCTACAGACTTTCTGATTAGTTGGCTAATAACATACGCAACGCTTGCACCTATTAAAACTGCAAGCGCGGTGAGCGAAATCATCCAAATTTCAAATGAACTGGCAATATCGAGAGTATCAATAGTGGTGGCTTGATTTGCTTGTTCTTGCAGGTTTATAAATTGGTTTATAACATTTAGCCACTCGGTAAACGCAGGGCGCGCATCGGTTAATAAAATACGCTCAGCTTCGTTTAGGTTTCCTGCGTTTTTAGCGTTTATTACACCTTGAATAAAAGGCTGAGTGCGCTGCTCTATTTGATTTATTCTATTAATTAAAGCGCGTTCTTCGCTATTCATATTACTTATTAGCTTAGCCATAGAGCGGCTTGAGGTTTGGTAAAATGCGTTTAGCTCTTTTATGCTATTTAACACGGTGCTTAAACTG
Organism: Pseudoalteromonas sp. 5Ae-yellow; assembly: GCF_014077565.1. Lineage (NCBI taxonomy): Bacteria > Pseudomonadati > Pseudomonadota > Gammaproteobacteria > Alteromonadales > Pseudoalteromonadaceae > Pseudoalteromonas > Pseudoalteromonas sp. 5Ae-yellow. The sequence continues at coordinate 38,133 of NZ_JACGWD010000013.1, read as the reverse complement.
CTTTGATCGGTGATTAGCACTACATCGCGCACGGCTATTGCTCTGTCGTGTACGCTGCCTCTAAAGTTAATTGCGTAACGTTGCTTTACCGAGTTTACGTCGGTCATGTGGGTAATGTTATTATTAATAAGGCTAACGCGCGAAATTCCAATAATGGTTAAAATAAGCATCATTGATAAAATTACGCCAAAACCGGTCGTTAAACGCATGTTTATGGTCATGGTTGATCCCAAGTGTGAGTCAATACGCGCAAAAGCAGCTTGTATTATTAGTGATTATTCTAAAATAATAGCAGCATTATGCCTTATTAATTAAAGTTTTATTAGCAATAAGGGATTGTTTGTTAATTTAGTTTACAAGCGTAACTTTGGTGGGATTATTTTACAGGCATATTTATAGGCATAACAAAGGGGCTAAATGCCCCTTTGTGTTATATAAAAATATTATATAAAAGTAGTTAGTCGTACTTTGCTTCTAGTTCATTAGCTGTATGAAACTTCTCATGGCTTTGTAATTGTTCGTCGTATTTAACGAGGTTTTTAAAGTGTGCTAATTGACCTGAGTTTTTAACAATTTCAACAATAAACGACATCATAAAGTCAGCACCCGTTAGGGTATCGCCCACTAAATAACGTTTACCTTCTAGGCGGTCGTTAAAGTAGCTAATTACTTTAGCTGTTTCGGCGTCGGCATAGCCTTCTAAAAACTGTGTTTTAGCGCCGTCTTTTAGTACAAACATTTTAAGTAAAAGCGGTAAAATTGCTGAGCTTTCTGCAAAGTGCAGCCACTGTTGGTAGTCAACATATTCAGCGGTATCTACTTTTGGAGCAAATTTACCATTGCCGTATTTAGTAATAAGGTAGTCGGTAATAGTGCCTGATTCAGCAATAATTAAACCGCCGTCTTCAATCACTGGTGACTTACCAAGTTGATGAATATGCTTTAATTCGTCAGGGGCTAAAAAAGTGTCTTTATTGCGCTGATAAGCGACGATTTCGTAGTCAACATTTAGCTCTTCTAAAAGCCAAATTACGCGTTTAGAACGGGATTTATTTAAATGATGTAGTTTGATCATGTCAGTCCTTTTGTGGCTCGTAAGGGCTTAGCCTTACAAGCCGTTTAAAATTAAAGTGGGTTATTAATTTTAACCACAGTTTTACCAAAGTTTTTACCGCATATCATATCGTTGAACGCGCCTACTGTATTTTCGATGCCTTCTACCATGTGCTCACGGTATTGAATTTTTCCGTCTTTCAGCCATTTTTGCATGTCTTGTGCAAACTCGTCGTAACGGTCGCCGTAATCATCAAAAATGATAAAACCTTGCATTTTAATACGCTTGGTAAGTAATTGACCCATTAGCATACCTAAACGGTCAGGGCCTTCTGGTAAGCTAGTTGCGTTATATTGCGATACTAAACCACACAATGGTACGCGTGCTGCGGTATTAAGTAGTGGTAGTACGGCGTCGAATACTTTTCCGCCCACATTTTCGTAGTAAACATCTATGCCTTTGTCGCAGGCTTTTTCTAGTTGCTCTGTAAAGTCATCGGCTTTGTGATCAATACACGCATCAAAGCCTAGCTTTTCCACGGCGTGGTTACATTTTTCACTGCCACCAGCAACACCCACTACTTTACAGCCTTTAATTTTAGCTATTTGACCAACCGTTGCACCAACGGGGCCTGTTGCTGCAGCAACAACTACGGTTTCGCTTTCTTTAGGCTGGCCAATATCAAGTAAACCCATGTACGCTGTAAAGCCCGGCATCCCCATAATACCTAATGCGTACGAAGGGTTTTCAGGCTCTTTACCTAATTGCATTAAGCCTTCGCCGTCGGTAATGGCGTAGTCTTGCCAACCTGTGTAGGCAAGTACCCATTCGCCAGTCTTAAATTTATCGTTTTTAGATTCTTCTACTTGGCACACTGTTGCGCCAACCATTACATCACCAATATTAACAGGATCTGCGTACGACTTAGCATCGCTCATACGACCACGCATGTATGGGTCTAGTGATAGGTAAATAGTGCGAAGTAAAACTTCGCCGTCTTTTAATGCAGGAAGCTCTACCGTTTTTAATTTAAAGTTTTCATCTGTTGGAGCGCCATTAGGGCGTGATTCAAGAGTAAGTTGGCGACTAGTCGTAGACATAAAAGACCTCCTATTAATATAAATAAACTACTTACCGAATGTTTACGTTTTAAAAATCGTGTTCAGCTAAACAATAATGCGCGGCTAAGCAGTATGAATATGTACAATGCGTACCTTAATAAAGGAGTTTTGGGCGGGTGGTTGATAATTCAACCTTTGCGCAGATTTAATTAGAGTAATTAGTCTGCTTTGAGCTTACTAAATATATGATTGTTGTAAAGTACCCCGTTTTTATAAATGGCCTGTTTAAGCACAGCCTCTTGCTCAAAGCCGCTCTTAGTAAGTGCTTTCATAGAGCCGGTATTACCAGCAAACACAGCGCCAAAAATTCTGTTTAAGTGTGAGTTTGCAAACGCTTCTTCGCATATAAGTTCAATAGCGCGAGTAATAATACCTTGCCCCCAATAGGCTTTATTAAGCCAATAACCAATTTCGCCACTGTGGCTGTATTCAAATTCGCCGGGAGTTATACCAATACAGCCCGCAAATTGCCCATTTACAACAATGGCCTTAACCGTTGCATCAATTACGCCGTTTTTTGAGCCTTGGTTTATCCACCAATCAGCATCTGCTTGTGTATACGGAAACGGAATTTTTGACGATAAATAACGCGTTACCTGTTCATCATTTAAGGTGTTAATAATAAAAGGCGCGTCTTGGGCTTTAAACTCTCTGAGGGTGATCATATTTTTTCATAAATTTTTAGTATGCACACTAACTTAACAATCATTTTAACGTTAAACAATCAGAACCTAAATTAAACGGTTTACGGCTATTACTTTGTTTTAAAGTCCTCTAATATAAGCAAAATATTACACCTATTTTAGATGCCATTATGCACCCTCACATTAAAGCACTTTATAACAGCGCCCAAAAACCAAGCCGTTTAATTATTGGTTTAATGAGCGGCACTTCGTTGGACGGGCTTGATGTTGCACTATGCAAAGTAACGGGCGCAGGCTTAAATACACACATTGAGGTTTTAAATTTTACTACTGTTGATTACAACGACGATTATAAAACTAAAATAAAGCAGGTATTTGCTAAGCGAGAATGCGATTTAGAACTTGTTACTTTATTGCACCCGTGGGTAGGTAAACTCCATGGCGATATGGTTAACCAGTGCTTACATACTTGGCAAATAAACCCGGCAAGTATTGATGTAATAGCGAGCCACGGGCAAACCATTTACCACTGCCCGCAGTCGCAGCATAACCACAAAAGCTTTACTAATGGCACCTTACAAATTGGCGATAGTGACCAAATAGCCGTTACTACGGGTATTACAACCATTGGTGATTTTAGACAAAAACACATAGCCGCAGGAGGCGAGGGCGCACCACTGGCTGTGTATGGCGATTATTTGTATTTTTCGAGCGCTGTGGAGAGTCGGATTTTGCTAAATATGGGCGGCATTGCTAACTTAACGTTTTTACCCAAAAATGGTGATGCAAACGGCGTATTTAGTTCCGACATTGGCCCAGGTAATACCATTATGGATGCCTACGTACAGCAATATTTTAAAGGTATGCATTATGACGATGGCGCAAAAATAGCAAAAGCAGGCAAGGTAAATACACCATTATTAAATGCATTATGTAATAACGCATTTTTTAAACTCCCAATGCCTAAAACCACAGGGCCTGAGGTATTTAACTTAGCGTATTTAAACACCGCACAGCAGCTTACAAATACACAGCACTTAAGCCATGAAGATGTAATGGCCACCTTAAATACCTTTACTGCAACCGTTATAGCAAATGCATTAAACGAGTGTGCAGAGCGCGTACAAAATTGTGTGGTGTATGCAAGTGGTGGCGGTATTCATAACCCGTTACTAATGGCGCAACTTACAGTGCTTTGCCCACGTATTAAGGCTTTTAAAAATACCGACGATTTAGGTATAAATCCCGATGCAAAAGAGGCTGTGTTATTTGCTATTTTAGCAAACGAATGCCTAGCAGGAGAGCAGCAACACCTAAGTAACACCGCACAAGGTATTGCGGGAGTTACTATGGGTAAAGTAAGTTTTGCAGATTAATAACTTATAAGACGCGTCGCGTAATTTAAGTGCAGCCAGCACTAAAACAGCGATAAAAACGTAGAACCCATACTCGCAAAGTAGCTACGAACGCCCTGTGACTTGGTATGTTCAGTTTTTATTTGCTCAGGAATATAGCCTTGCTCAAATGCTTTAATGTACACATCGAGTTGCTGGCTTTCTTTTAAAGTCGTGTTTTTTCCGTGCAGCATCATTTGCACTACAAAACACTGGCTTTGTGTAATGTTACTTAAAGTTAGGTTTACAGTACCAGATTCAAGGTCTGCATTGCTCAGCGTTTTTTCAGTAAAATACTGCGCCCCACGCGCACTGGGCTGCGTTGCACTTAGTGAAATAACATCGCTCTCATTTGCGCCATCAGGCAACACACACTGCAGCGTAATGTTATGCGCAGCATTGGCTTTTAGCGATAGCTTTTCATATTCCATAGCGTGGCTCATCGCCGCAGACATAGAATCATCAAATGATTGCTGTGCAAATGTTAGTTGCACTAAGGGTGTACTCATCTTACTTAGTCTTCTTGAGTCTATTCATTTATCGGATAGAGATTATCGCGGATCAAGGTTACAGATTTATGACTAATTGCATTGATTAGTACAATTATTGAGTAGTTTGATCAAAGAGGATCGGTCCTTTTTTACTCGATTTTGAAATCATTTCTCAATCAGAAATTATAAGGTATGAAGTTAATATTTGACGTGTAGATTCGCCTTGTTTTCACTGGAAGTCTCTGGTGAGAGAGAAATAAATTTAAATATAATCATGTCTCAATGTGTTAGTAAACCTCTTAACTAGAGTTCAGTTAGATACACAGTCTGTTTTTTACAAAGTAGAATATTTGGATATAGTTTCGAAATTAGAATACTCTGATAACTTACATCTAATTAGAGCTTTTGAGAAGTATTGGCTATGATTCCAAGTAACTACATCAAAACATTTTAGTAGCCTTGACGGTCGATTTTTGATGTTGAGTGACCATGCGAGGTCGTAATGATCTAAGGCCAAATATAAGGTAATTATTTAGAAAGAAGTGTTTTATTTTTAACCATATAAATAGGTGTTATTGTATGTCGTCAACAGTGTTATCTGATTCCTTTCGAGGTATTGTCTATTTTACCGCAGCGGCCAAAAATGAAAGCTTTACCGCAGCAGCTGAAGAGTTAGGTATTTCCAAATCAGCATTAGGTAAAAGCATTGCTAAATTAGAAAATCATTTAAACACCAAGCTTTTTCATCGCACAACTAGGAAACTGAGTTTAACTACTGAAGGAGAGGCGTATTTAGCAAGCTGTCAATTGGCATTAGATACCCTTCAGTCAGCAGAGTTAGCGTTACAATCAAAATTATCCCAACCTTCAGGTCGAGTACGAATCGATGTGCCAGCTGCGTTTGGTCGCTCTTTTGTGTTACCTGTTTTATTGAAGCTTGCTGAGCAACATGCACAATTAAAACTAACAGTAACTTTTAATGATAAAATTATTGATCCTCTCGATGCTGGCTTTGATTTAGCTATTCGATTTGGTGCCATAAAAGATAGTGGTGATTTAGTTGCTAGAAAACTGACTTCTCAACATTTGATTTTAACCGCTTCTCCTGCTTATTTAGCACGTTTAGGTACCCCAACGAGTCTTGCTGAGTTAACAAGCCATCAGTGCATAGTGGCTTGGCGAGGTGGTAGTTCACTACATTGGTTAATTAAAAATACCGATGGTGATGATATGCGCTTTCATCCTAAGCCCTTTCATCAAATTAGTGATGGTGATGCTATGGTCGATGCTTGTATTGCTGGCGCGGGAATCATTCAGTTTCCTAAGTCTTTGCTTCAGCCTTGGCTAGATGAAGGTAAGCTAGTACCAATTTTGCCAGAGTTAAATCCTGCTTCAACTGAGTTACATATTATTTGGCCAAAAACAAAACATCTCCTGCCCAGTGTCAGGTTTATTATTGACGAATTTGTACGCTTATCAGATGAGGGTAATTTTAATTAATTGTAGAAATTAATACTACTTAGAGTCTCCTTTTTGCATGTTTATCTACTTATACGTCTTTGTTATGCTGTTTTCGTCATATCGTTGACGAGTTAACACCTATCTAATTAAAGGAGATACCTAATGCCAGTAGTTAATATTCAAATGTTTGAAGGTCGTGATCATGCTAAACAAGCGATAGCAAAAGAAGTGACAGCATCAATAGCTAAACACGCTGATGTTGATCCGCAATATGTTTACGTTATTTTTAATGATGTAAAAACAGAAGATTGGGCTATTTCAGGAGAAGTTTTTGCTGAAACGCTAAAAAAATCATCATAGGTATACAGATATAAATAAGCCATTGATGGAGTTAGAACTATAATCAATGGCTCTCTCTTCTATACTTTTTTACAAATGCCTTTCATTATTGCTTATGTTGAAGATACACAGAAATTGTTTTAATAGAGTCGTAAATTAAAAGCAGCTATTTTAAACGCTAACTGCGTTGAATTTATTTGCAATAGGCCAGCTATTGACGCGTAAATTCGCCTTGTTTCACTGAAAATCTCTGGCTAGAGAAAATAAATTTAAATATCACCATGATTTAATACGTTAGTAAATATCTTAACCAGGGGGCAGGTTAAATATTTTTATTTAGAACAATTATGTATACGTGTTTTTGCTAGTTTTAGCGCAATTCTCTTGTAGATAAATAGCCCTCATATATAAGCTGGTTATTTATAAAAAGAGTAATATTCACAAGTGTATAATTTTATATTAGTGCTTTTCTTGTATTATTATCGAGAAAACCCATCCACTAATACATTGTATTTAGCGCCAAATACGTCCAGTCTCTCACGTAAATTGTTATCTGCAACACCGTAAACATTTAATGCATAAATATCAACCAAGGATAAAAAAGTTTTCGCGAATGGCGCAAAACTTTCATCAATATGACTGATGATTGACGCTATATTTTTATATCTCTCAACGATGTGAATTTTTTTCCCATCTTCACTGATATTATATGTGTACGTTAAAGTGCCAGGCTCCTTTTTTACAACATCCACAATTTTATAAATGAGTTCTTTGAACTCTATTAATTTACCTTCTTTCACATCAAGAAAAAAATTGCACGTTATTTCATTTTTCATAAATACTCTCCATAGAGTTAAATTTTATACAGCCTGAAGGAAGAAAATAGTTATTTTCAAGTACAACTATTTAAAAATCATTATAAATGCAGTCTTAAAGTGGATAAATAGGCTCATTTTCGACTCAGAGTGGAATTTTAATCAACAATTATAAAAATATGATCTTGTGATTTAATCTGCTCATTGTTGAGCTCAAATTTAAGCGTTCAAATAACCTAAAGCTTTTAACCAAACGACCGATAAATTACTTAATAGAGTTTAGCGATTAGGGATAATCATGGTTAATAATGTATTTGGCAGCCAGGCTAATTTAAGCACTTTGCTGGCCCAATCAGTTAATAACGCTACCCAAAGCTCTGTGAGTCCTTCGCTGCTAACCGGTAGCGACCTTCAAGCTATTAATGATTTACAAACTAACGAGTCAAAAATAACCGATGGGTTATTAAGCCAGTTAAATAATGAAACTCTTGATGAAGCACTAGCCAGTAATCAAAAGGTAGAGGACGTGTTAAAGCAGCAACTTACCTCGTTATTTACTATTTCAAGCACGCCGAGCACGCTTAACTATAAACTCTCCGATGAAGAACTCGCCCTGCGCACCGTAATAAGCTCTCAGCATGAGGGGTTATTAAAAAACGAAAACAGTACCCAATTAATTGAGCGATTAAATACGTCAGTTAAAAATATTCAGGGTGCTTATGCTAATACCAGCGATATTTTATCGAGTTTAGGTCAGCTTGGGCATGAGCAAAAAACGTTTTTAGCCTCAAGCCAGCAACGTATTGAGCGCTCACTTAATCCATACATGGAAAGCCTTAATCGCGCAAAATACGAGGATGACGATAACTACCTGTTTGAGCTCTCGGTAAAAACTAAAGAGGGTGATGTTATAAACATTACCTTTAACTCATCGCAAGGTTATGACGAAGAAACAGGTGAAGCGATAGATGGCTTTGGCATAAGTTACGAAGTTAATGGTAATTTATCTGAGGCTGAACATGGCGCTTTAACGCAGGTTATGGCGGGTGTTGGCGAAATGGCAGATGAATTTTTTAAAGTGAGTGAAAACTCATTTAATCCTCTTATAGTGCCAAACCAAACAGACATGAGTTTAGATTTTTTAGCAGGCTTTAATAGTCAGCAGCTAACAGGCTTTGATGTGTCGTTTTCAACAACGCAAAATAAAGATCTTGATTCGAAAGAGAACACGCTTGATTTGAGTTACTCCATTGATGAAGCATCAAACCAGCAAGCACTTGTGTTTAAAGCCGCAGGTGGGCAAAACGACATTGATTTTGCACTTGATATGTCAACCATTGGCGCTAAAGACACGGAGCAAATGCAGCAGTATTTAGCGTCGCTAGATCAAAGCCTAGAAGATAGCCGAGTAAACAGTACCAAAGACGATAAAGAGTCGGCATTTGGGCGCAAAGGCGATGAGGCAATGCAGCAAGGTTTTGCATTATTTAAAGGCGCTTTTGCGAGTATGTCGTCAGCGGCTGAGCGTTATAGCAATTTGGAGTCGCTTGCAGATCAGCACTTTAATGACGGGCGCGCTATGGTAGCCGATTTAGTTGATAACATGATTACAAACGATAGCCGTTACCAAGGGCTAGGTAATAAAGCGCCGAATACATTAGGAGCGGGTATTTCTAAGCTCGCTGATTTTGATGCTACATTTTCTTATGCGCTGGATAACGGCGACTATCAGCCTAAAAGTACCATTGAACTAAGCCAAGCGACAGAGCAAAGCCAATTAGGGGAGCTTAGCGGTGTAACGCAAAGTAAAAATGTAAGTAGCCACTTTGATTATCAATATAGTCGCCCTGATTACTACAACAAAGAAGAGAGTTATAACGTAAACACCGCCGTTAAAAATAAAGAGCTTGTGGGGCTCGATCAGTCTCACGAGGTTGATGTTGATACAAAAATGTTTGAGTTTAATCCGCAAACCAATCAATACGAGCTGCAAATGGCGATGCAAGAGCAAACAGTTAGTAAAAGCGACATTCGCTTAATTGACGATATTTGGCTTGAAGAAAACGAAAACAGCTACTCAATGCATAAAAAAGAGCGCGATGAGAGTGATGACAAGCAAGATGATTTTATAGAAACAAACCGTCACTCACACACCAAGCTTGTTACCTTAATTGGTGACTTAGATAAGTTAGCCGAGAATAAAGACGTAAGGAGAGAATATTTAACTAACTTATCGCAAGTTAACTTTTTTATGGATAAAAAGTAACGGTCTTGAGTTGTTCACTCCACACTCAATATTGGGTATAGTCGTTTAATACCTAAATTAATACCTAAATTAATACCTAAATTAAGAGCAACCTTATGTTTAAACAATTAATTTTACTGTGCGCTTTAAGCATGCCGCTTGTAAGCTGCGCTGCTGATGCACCGTTTTCGGGCGGAATTAGCACTGATGTACTGCTAAGCGACTACGACAAGTTTAACGAACAATACAAAGCGTTTACGCCAACAGCACAAGACATTGCCCTAATGCAAAAGCTAGAAGGCAAAGAGCTAATTGTATTATTTGGCACATGGTGCCACGACAGTGAGCGCGAAGTGCCAAAACTCATTAAGTTAATTGATGCATCAAAGGTAAAACTTGCAAGCATTGAATACGTGGCCGTAGGTTACAACAAGCAAGACGATGCAGGCATTGCAGAAGCTCACGATTTACAATACACGCCAACGTTTATAGTAAAAGACGATGGTAAAGAGTTAGTGCGTGTAATTGAAAAGCCAACGGGTACGTTAGCGCAAGATTTAACTCAGGACTTATAAATAGAGCTATTTATATTAGAGCTTGTCGGTTTAGCTAATCTGTTTATAAGTTAGATGGTGAGTTGCAATAAATAGTTTATTAATAAATTAATGTGTGGGTGGTGCACTTCCAATTAGAATCTAGGAGATTTTTTTCTGTTCAATTAGAGTGGCTGTCCTGTTTAAATAATTTGAGCCCGTATATAAGCTAGCATCTAAATTTATTTTAACTTTTTCTTTTTGACATTTACGGGGAGTCCTATAAGACCCTAGATAGAGGCTGAACAATATTAGGATGATCTCCAGTTAAACCTGCCTAGTGGCGGTCTAGTTTTGTTAGTTCAATAAGCGATTATGCAACATAAACTGCGTGGTGTGTAAATACTAAAGTGTTAACTGTCCAAGGAGGCTACATGATCGAAGCAACTTGCCATTGTGGAAATATAGCAATAACCACAAAAAAATTACCGAAATCAGTAACCAGTTGTAATTGTTCCATATGTTATCGTATTGCAGCTTTGTGGGTATATTACACAGCGAATCAAGTAGTAATAAAACAAGAATCAAATAATGCTATATATCTATGGGGTAATAAACTACGTTCGTATCACTCGTGCTCGTTTTGTGGTTGCACCACTCATTACACTCAAAAACGAGTGTAATGGTACAAATAGAGTTGCAATAAATGCCAGAATGGTAAACTCAGATATTATTAAAGCAGTAAATATCAGATATTTTGATGGTGCGAATACATTTAAATATATCGAGCAATAAAGCACTCAACAAGAGGCTAAGCTTACCAATAATCGCATATACGCGACTTACAAATCGCGTATACACTTATTAATATAAACATTATTCACTAAACAAGCTTTTTTCGAATGCTTGCGCAGCATGTGAAGACGGTCTGTCTTTATAATGCAGTTGGTATAGCGGCCGAGAGAGTTGCTCGTTATTTTTTTGGCTCAGGCGTGTTAATTTACCTAGCTGCACTAAATCCTCAGTAACTACGTTTGGCAATAAAGCGACCCCCATACCTTGAGCAACAGCCCTTGCTATTGCCTCGTTGCTGCCCAATTGCATACTGCGCTCTGCTATTACGCCATGTTGGGCTAATAACTTAACCGACATTTCTAAAGTGCCCGAGCCCGGCTCGCGCAGTAGCCAAAACTGTTTGTTTAACCATGCATTTAAGTTTTTAGCGGGCTTAAAGTTACTGGGTATAACGATACTCATTAAATCGTTTTGCCAGTGCTTACTTATAATATGCGGCTCGATAGGTGTGCCTTCAACCAGTGCTAAATCGATAGTACATTCTAGTAGGGCAAGCTCAATTTGCGCGGTATTAGCCACTTGTACTTCTACTTTAATATGGGGGTACTGCGCGCAAAAATTAGCTAAATAGGGCGGTAGCCAATAGCTGGCAATGGTTGTACTAGTGCCTATAACGAGCGTGCCACGCTTAAGCCCTGTGCGCGATTTAATATCTTCAATGGCGGCTTTCTCAATGGCAAAAATACTACGAGCATGTTCAAAAAGTGCTTGTCCGCCCTCGCTTAAGGTAAGTTTTTTGCCTTTAGATGCACGCTCTATAAGTTGAATATTTAATTGATGCTCAAGCTCTTTTAGCGCTTTAGATACAGCCGGTTGGCTTATAAAAAGCGCCTCGGCTGCGCCTGAAAAACTACCAAGCTTTGCTACCGTATAAAACACCCGAAGTGCATGCAAGTTCATTGTGTCTCTCAAATCACATAACTTTAAGTTATCGAATCATGATTTTAATGTATTGGAGTTATATTTTGCGCTTTCTTAAAATGAAGTCAACAGTTTAACGTTGTTCAATTGAGAGAATATTATGCTTAACGCTATTAAAAATTTGGGTATTAATACTAAGCAATACGGCGATGCGCGCTGGTGGTTAGGTATGCTGCTGGTGGTTGTTTTGGCGGGGGTATCTGTTGCATTAAGTAAGTTACCTATAATGCAAAGTGCGCAATTTAGCTCTTTAACTATTGGTATAGTGCTTGGCATTATTGTGGGTAACAGTGTGTTTTCGCGTATTGCTACGCAAACCGATATAGGTGTTGATTACGCTAAAAGTATATTACTCAAAGCGGGCGTTATTTTATTTGGGTTTAGAATTACTTTTGCGCAAGTAGCGGGTGTAGGCTGGCATGGCCTATTAACCGATATAGTAATGCTGTTAGGCACATTTATTTTGGCAGTGCAGCTAGGTAAGCGCGTATTTAAGCTTGATGAGCAAACAGTAATATTAATTGGCGCAGGTAGCTCTATTTGTGGCGCAGCAGCTGTAATGGCAACCGAGCCAGTTATAAAAGCGCAGGCACATAAAGTATCGGTAGCGGTGGCAACGGTGGTGGTGTTTGGCACGTTAAGCATGTTTGCCTACCCAATCATGTTTGAGTTTATGGGACTGAGTGAACACGCTTACGGTATTTTTGTAGGCTCAACTATTCATGAAGTAGCGCAAGTGGTTGCAGCGGGCACTGCTGTAAGCGCCAATGCTGCAGATACCGCCGTTATAGAAAAAATGCTACGCGTAATGATGCTTGCGCCATTTTTAGTGGGTTTATCGTTTTGGCAAAGTAAAAAGCATGCAAAAACAAACAATAACGTGCATGGCGGCGAGCAAAAAACGGGTATTACCATCCCTTGGTTTGCAGTGTTATTTATTGTGGCAAGTGGTGTGCATTCACTCTCTATTATTCCTCAAGTGGTTACAAGCGCTATTGTATGGTTTGATAATATATTACTCACTATTGCTATGGTGGCTTTGGGTTTACGCACACATGTTGGGGCAATTCGCCAAGCGGGTATTAAACCGCTGTTACTGGCGCTGTGTTTATTTTTGTTTTTAACGTTAGGCGGCTTTGCCATTAATATAGGCATTGCTGAGCTGTTTTAAACGTTATTTGGTAAAAGTTGATTGGCGGCTTAAATTGGCCAATCAACTTCGTTTAAAGTATCCAGCTGTGTGCTGGTATTTTCATTGCCTTGCCATTTATTAGTGTAAACAGCGTGCGGATCAAACTGCGCGGTTTGTTTTTCAATATTAAAATGCCTACCACCACGCGGGTCGACCCCTACACCCGCTATATATTGCCAATTACCCCAATTAGCGGCTACATCGTAATCAATCAATTGTTGTTCAAAATAAGCCGCGCCATAGCGCCAATCAAGGCCAAGTTCGTTAACTAAGCAGCTTGCGGCAATTTGCCTTGCTCTATTTGATATATAACCGGTCGTATTAAGCTCGTTCATAATGGCATTGACTAATGGGTAGGGTGTTGAGCCATTACACCACGCAGCAAAGCGGTTTGGTATAAACGTAGTAAGGGGTTTTGTTTGCTTTTGACCTTTAAAGCTAAATAGGCTGTTGCCTGCTTTAAGTGCATGCCATTTAAAATACTCTCGCCATAGCAATTCAAATTTAATCCAGTAGGTAGACTCGTTTGTTATTTGGTTATGTTCGTACTGTTCAACAGCTTTATAAACTTGCCTCGCACTTACACAACCAAAGGCAAGCCAGGTACTAAATTTTGTGGTGTTATTAAAGCCATCAAGCTCGTTTCGAGTTGTTTTATAGGTACTTGGTAGCAAGCCCGAAAAGTACTGCGCTAAATGAGCTTGCGCACTTTTAAATCCGCCGTGCATTATCGCGTTGTTGTCATCAGTATATTCACTAAGCTCAATTGGTTTGGCCGCACATAATGTTATAGGTTGAGGGAGTAAACCTTTAGGCAGAGTTGAGGTTGTTATAGGTATGTTTACCGCCTCTACTTTTTTTCTAAATGGGGTAAAGCTTTTAGGCAGCTCGATTAAATCAAAAGGGAGGTCGCTTTGTTGAAATAGAGTGTCTTGTTGAGTTGTTTTAAATATGACATGTGGGCAATGTGCTTTTAGTCGCGCAAGTTGGCGCTGCTCATAGGTTCCAACATGTTCACTGCACACTACTTCGTCAATATGTTGCTCAGCTATACGCTGCTTTAAAACACTAACAGGTTCACCCTCAAGTACGTGCAGTGTTTGTCCGCGTTCAATAAGCGCTTGTTGCAGCTCGTACAAGCTTTGCATTAAAAACTGTTGTTTATGCGCACCATATGACTTTTGTTGGTGGTTATTATTTTTAAACCAGTGCGGGTTTATTACAAATACAATATCGAGCGCACATTGCCCAGTAGCAAGTTCGCTTAAAATAGGGTTGTCGTCTATTCGTAAATCGTTTTGTAGCCAATATAAAATACGTTTGCTCATAGGTTTGCTCAGGTTTTTAAACTCTAAAGTGGTACGAAGCAAAAGCGGGTGAGGATTAATGGTTAGGTATTTTAATTAGCTCGGCAGTTTACTTAACTAATAGAGACGGCTAAGTAAGCCGTCTCTATTAAAATTTAAATAGCTGATTTTTGCTCTGTTATCCAATCGTTTATTACATCTTCTAGCACTTCCATAGGGAGTGACCCTTGGCCGATTACGGTGTCGTGAAAGCTGCGTATATCAAACTTAGCACCTAGCTCTTTTTCGGCTTTTGCACGTAGTTCGCGTATTTTTATTTCGCCCATTTTGTAAGAGAGCGCTTGGCCTGGCCATGAAATATAACGATCTATTTGATCCTCGACCGCGCTTTGTGGCAAAGCAGTGTGATCTGCCAAGTAGTCAATTGCCTTTTGGCGGCTCCAGCCAAATGCATGAATACCGGTATCAACAACGAGTCTCACGGCACGCCACATTTCGTAACCTAAACGACCAAAGTCGCTGTATGGGTCTTGATAAAAGCCGGCTTCTTTACCTAAACGTTCGGTGTAAAGTGCCCAACCTTCACCAAATGCTGAATGGCTAAGTGTGCGTCTAAATTCGGGTACATCTAACTCCATTGCAATAGCGTTTTGTAAATGGTGCCCTGGTATTGCCTCGTGCAGGCTTAGCGCTTCTAAATTATACAAAGGTTGCAATTTAGGTGTTGAGGCTAAAAAGTAAGTGCCAGGGGAGCGGTTATCAGCAGGTGGCATATAAAACGCGCCGCGACTCGCTGAGCCTTTTATAGTAAAGGTATTACGTGGTAAATGATTAAAATAGGTTGGTAACTTGCCATACATTTTTTGCGTAATAAAGGCTGTTTTTTCAAGCAGGTCTTGCGCGTCTGTTGCGTAAAATTGCTCGTCGGTTGCTAAAAATTCTAAAAAATCGCTGTAAGAGCCATCAAAGCCTACTTTATCAATGATGTTTTGCATTTGTGTTTTTATACGTGCCACTTCTTTTAAGCCAAGCTCGTGTATTTGCTTTGGTGTGGCATTGGTTGTGGTGTAGTAATTAACTGTATATTTGTAATACTCAAGCCCGCCTTTAACGCTTGAAATACCCGGCTGCGCTCTACAGTTAGGCATGTAATCGTTTTCAAAAAAGTCGTAAAAGTGTTGATAAGCCGGAACTACTTTTGAGCTAATTAAGGCTTTTGCTTTGTTTTGGTATGTTGCCTTTTGCTCTGCTGTAAATGTATTTGGTATGCGTGTAAAGGGCTCGTATAAGGCGCTGTTTTCAGGTTGCTTAACAATATGAGCGTTAATACTCTGGCTGTAATTTTCAAATGTTTTGCAGTAGTGCGTGTAACCCTTTTCAATACCTTCTTTCATCAAGTTAATGTTTTCTTGATTAAAGCGAGGGTAGTCGGCAAGGCTTACTAAAAATGCGTTGTAATCATCAGGCGTTAAAAACGCCATATTAGCCGGTGCTTCGGCAAAGTAAGTATGCCAGCCACTTAAAAAGTTAACTTGAAAATACTTATCTTGAAAAAGGTAGCTTTGCTGCTCTGTTTCTCGCTCATATTTAAATAAACGATAGTTCATTAGCTGCTCGCTATTGAGCGTTTTAGGGTCAATACTAGCTAAGTTTTTTAACACACTGTTGTTGTAAGCTTGGCGCTTAGCAATGGCTTGCTCGGTCCAATGTGGCAATGTACCACTGGGTTTCCAGCCGTCTGGATCGGTACGAAAGAATATTTTTTCGGCTTTTGCATTTTGCCAATGGTTATCAATAATCGTTTTTAAATCAGTGTTACTGTCGGCTAGGCTTGGTAGTGGTGCAACAGCTAAACAAATAGCTAAAATACTTTTTTTAAACATAGTCATCCGTTATTGGCGAGTTAGTCGCGCTTTTTTATTTTAATTTGTGCTCAATATAGTACCAAGTTAACTTAATCAATGCGCTTACTTTTATAACTTGTGCCTCTAGGCTTTACTTTTTGATTGAACAAATTTCACTTCATAACTGAGTGGCGCACTAGTTTATTGTTTTATCAGCGTTTAGAATGATAAAAACTCATTATAAAAAATGACCGTCATGTTTAATAAAGTAATCGCCCTAATTGATGAAGCAAACAACCAAGACCCAAACAGTGAGCAATTTAATGGGGAGAGTGTTCCTAAAGAGTATTTATACTCACAGCGAATGAGCGACATGCTTAGCCGATTTAACCCCAATGCTGACGAGCTTATGCAAATTGCAGTGCGTGGGCAGCATATACAACGTTGGAAATCGCCGCGTAGCGACTTTGCAATGAACAAGCAGGGCTATCATCAATGGCGCAGTGCGCTTTATATATTTCATGCAAGTAGTGTTGTTGCGCTCATGAAGCAAGCTGGTTACGGTGAAGCTGAGCAAAACCGAGTGTACGATGCGGTCGCTAAAAAAAATATTAAACGTAACCCAGACAGCCAATTAGTAGAAGATGTAGCAAGCCTTGTATTTATTGAACATTATATGCTTGGATTTGCCAATGCAAAACCAGATTACAATGAAGAAAAATGGATTGGGATTATTCGCCGTACATGGCAAAAAATGTCAGATGAAGCGCATGAGTTTGTACTTGCAGGTAATATTACATTGCCCGGCCCGCTTGTTGGGCTTATTCATAAAGCACTTGAGTAAAGTAGTGTAAGTTAAGTATTAAAATAAAAAGGATTTTTAGAATGTTATGCCCACGTACAAATACCTCTCTTGAGCCGTTATTAATTGGCGGCATTACTGTTTTTACGTCAGCGCAAGGCGGCGTATTTTTTGATAACAGCCAAATTTTTAAATTTAGCTCGCCAGAGCTAAAGCATGGTTAGGTATTACTTAAGTATTTGAGTAATTACATTGAAGGTGAGGGCGAAGTCTCATCGCGAGTAAATTGCCCTAAATGCCCAAGTATTGTGATGATGCGCCGGTATTTTTCGCCGCTCAAAGTGGTTGAAATAGACGAATGCCCTGGTTGTGCAGGCATATGGCTTGATAGCGGCGAGCTGGCAAAAATACACGAAAACCATTTAACCCCCCGAGAGCGAAAGCTGTTAGCCCACGAAATGGCAACCAATCATGGGTTTATAATTATTAAGCCGCCAAAATCAAAGTATTACCCCAGAGCGCCTAAAAATGTTCAAGACACGACAGTTGAACGGCTGGTGCAATTAGCATTACTTAATTTTTAGTAATAAAAAACGGCGTACTAAAAAGTACGCCGTTTTTTTGTAATAAATTAACGCTTATGCAGTTTATTTATTACGGTTTTCTTTTGCAAATGCACGTATTTTACGTTTTTGCGAAAGCGTTACTTTATTAGTACGCCCTGCAAATGGGTTATCACCTTCTCTAAATTCAATTTTGATTGGGGTGCCCATAATTTTCAGTGCTTTACGGTAATAGTTCATCAGGTAGCGTTTGTAGCTATCTGGTAAATCGTGAACTTGGTTACCATGAATTACAATACGTGGCGGGTTATAACCACCGGCATGCGCATATTTAAGCTTAACACGACGACCACGAACAAGTGGCGGCTGGTGATCGGCCTGTGCCATATCCATAATACGGCGAAGCATTGCGGTGCTAATACGCTTAGTTGCTGACTCGTAAGCTTCATCAACCGATTCAAATAAATGACCAACACCTGTACCGTGAAGTGCAGATATAAAGTGTAAGCGTGCAAAGTCAATAAAGCCTAAACGGCGATCAAGCTCTGTTTTAATACGATCTTTAACGTAGTCGTCAAGGCCATCCCATTTATTAACGGCAATAACCAGTGAACGACCTGAGTTAAGCGCAAAACCTAATAAGCTTAAGTCTTGATCAGAAATACCATCGCGCGCATCCACAACAAGTAAAACCACGTTACAATCTTCGATTGCTTGTAGTGTTTTAATTACTGAGAACTTTTCAACTACGTCACTTACTTTTTTACGCTTACGAACACCGGCTGTGTCAATTAACACATACTCTTTGTCGTTACGCGTCATTGGAATATAAATAGAATCGCGCGTTGTACCTGGCATATCATATACAATTACACGATCTTCACCCAATATACGGTTTGTAAGTGTTGACTTACCAACGTTAGGGCGACCAATAATAGCAAGCTTTACAGGTTTGTCAGCAAACGCTTGATGGTCGGTATCATCTCCTTCGCCTTCTTCGTAAAGATCGATTAATTCTTCGTCATCGCCTGTTACGTCTTCGTCTTGTGCAGCTAATTCAGCGATAAGCGGCTGAAGTGTTTGCTCAAGTAATAGGGTAATACCACGGCCATGTGCAGCTGCAATGTGGTGTATTTCACCTAATGATAATTGGTAAAATTCAGCACAGTTTGAATCTGCATCAATACCATCGGTTTTATTGGCAACAACAAAACACTTTTTCTCTTGTTTACGCAAGTGATTAGCAATGGCTTGGTCAGCTACGGTCATACCTACACGAGCATCTACTAAAAACAGAACAATGTCAGCTTCTTCAATAGCTAGCAGAGATTGATCTGCCATTTCGATTTCGATGCCTTCTTCTGAGCCATCAATACCGCCCGTGTCTACCACGATAAATTCATAGCCATCGTAACTAGCTTGGCCATATTTTCTATCTCGTGTTAAACCTGGAAAATCGGCTACGAGTGCATCACGAGTACGTGTTAAACGGTTAAATAATGTGGATTTGCCCACATTGGGTCGCCCAACTAGAGCGATCACGGGAAGCATAAACTACCTCTTTAAAAAACAACAAAAGGCTTCGCAGTGCGAAGCCTTAAAAAAACCATATGACTATTAGTAACTTAGTTTGGTATTTTTACCATACTAACTTCACCATCACGGGTGTATAAAATTAGCTTATCGTCGGCAACAACTGGCTCAACAAAAAAGCCCGAGCTGTCAAAGTCTTCACGAGATACTAGCTCGCCAGTTTCTTTATTTAGCCAATGTAGGTTACCTTCTTGGTCGCCTAAAGCTAAGTGGCTACCTGCAACTGCAGGGCCTGTTAGGTACCAACCGCGTAGAGCGGGTTGGCTCCAACGTTCAATACCTGAATTTTTATCTAATGCGTAAATAACACCATCGCTATCTACTAAATAAATTGTTTGTGCATCCATCGCAATTTCGCGGTAGCTGCTGTACTCGCGTTTCCATACAACATTGCCAGAGCGAATATCTACAGCGGCTAAGTTGCCGTTGTAAGCTATAGCGTAAGCGTATGGACCGCTAATAAGTGGTTGAGTGTCTACGTCAACTAGGCGTTCAAATTCTGATGCGCCTTTAGCAACCGCAATTTCTGCGCTCCATGCTGAGTAACCACTGTCTGAAATTAATACGCTTAGCTTGCCTGTTTCAAGGCCTACTAATACACCACCGTTAGCAACGGTTGGCGAGCTTTGTCCGCGTAATGTTAGTGGTGGAACTTCTTGTTCAAAGCTCCAACGCTCTTCGCCTGTATCTGGGTGAAGGGCTAACAATTTACCAGAGCCTAAATTTACAAATATTAAGCCATCGCCTGCTGTTGGTTTAGACAGAGATTCGCCTGGTACGTTTTTACGCCAAACTTCTTCACCAGTTTCGCGATCAAGAGCAATAATAAAGCCGTGTTCAGAACCAATATAAATTTTACCATAGGCTTGCAAAATACCACCTGATAATTTTGCATTACCGTTGTCAGCCCAAGGCCAAAACGATAAATCTTGGCGTACATCGGTTTCCCATTTTGTATCGCCATTATCAAGCGAAAGCGCTTCTACTTGGCCTTCGCGGCTAGCAACATACACAGTATCTTTGTAAACTGCGGGTGTTAAACGAGAAAAATAATGCTCTACGCCATCACCTACAGATTCTTGCCAAACAACGTCAGTTTCAAATTGGTTTACAATTTCAGGAAGTACTAGTTCATCTTCATCATCACTTGATGAACAACCCATCAATGTTGCCATACATAGGGCAAGGGCTGCTGTTGTAAATTTTTTCATGCCTAAAACCTTATGCCGCTGGGCTAGTTACTGCTAGGTCATCTAACTTAATTTGTAATAGTGGGTTACTTGTTAATCCACCCGCATCTATTGCTGCTTGGTATGCAGTACGTGCTTGATCTTTGTTACCTTGCTCAGTGTAAATATCGCCTTTAAGCTCGGCAACGTTTGCATTGAATGCTTCAGGTAATGGTGCATTTAATGTAGTTAATGCATCGTCATAGTTAGTTTGTGCAATTTGAATTCGCGCTAAACGTGTAATCGCAATTGCTTTTAATTCTGTATTTTCAGTATTAGACACTATCCAGCTTAGCTTTTCGCTTGCTACATCTAATTTTTTTGCTTCTACAGCGTCTTTTGCAGCAACAAATGCAGCAAGTGTTGCGTAGTTTGTATCTTTATTTTCGCTAATAAACGCATCAGCTGAAGATAATACATCGTCGCTTTCAACAAGCGCTGTATATGAATCTGATGCTTTTTCAGCGGTAGTAATTTGGTTTTGGTTATATGCTTTCCAGCCATATAAGCCACCAAGGCCAACAAGTATGCCTAGTGCAAGTGAAATGCCGTTTTCACGGAAAAAGCGTTTAATGGCTTCTGCTTGTTGTTCTTCTGTTGAATAAATATCCATTCTTACCTCTAATGTTCGCTTAGCCGTTAATAAGCTCAGCTAATAGCGCTTTAGCTTGTTCTAATTCTAATGTGACTTGTTCTTTACGCTCGCGTAAATACTTGATGGTCACAACGCCTTTTTCTAATTCATCTTCACCAATAATCACTGCAACAAGTGCATCGCTTTTATCAGCACGTTTTAATTGTTTTTTAAAGTTGCCGCCGCCCGCATGCACCATAACGCGTAAACCCGGTACGTCTTTACGTAGTTGCGCTGCAATTGCAGGAGCTTGAATGCTTGCTTTGTCGCCCATTGCTGCTAAATATACATCAGCATTACGACGAATGTCACCTACACACTCAAGCGCTTGTAGTAATAACACTAAGCGCTCTAGACCCATTGCAAAACCAACTGCTGGCGTTGCTTTACCGCCAAGCTGTTCAACTAAGCCGTCGTAACGACCACCAGCACATACTGTGCCTTGTGCGCCTAAGCTGTCGGTTACCCATTCAAATACGGTACGGTTGTAGTAGTCTAAACCACGTACTAACTTTTCATTAACCGTATATGAGACGCCAGCAGCGTCTAAACGTTCACATAAATTTTCAAAATGTTCTTTTGATTCAGCGTCTAAGTTTTCAGATAGTTTAGGCGCATCAGTTAAAATTGCTTGTACGTCTGGGTTTTTGCTATCAAGTACGCGTAGTGGGTTTGAATACATACGTCGTTTTGAGTCTTCATCAAGCACATCAATGTGTTGCTCAAGGTAGGCTACTAACGCATCACGGTAATCTGCACGCGCTTCGTTAGACCCTAAAGAATTTAGCTCTAAACGAACGTGGTCAGTAATACCAAAGGCTTCCCATAGTTGCGCTGTTAATAAAATAACTTCTGCGTCTATGTCGGCTGTGGCAATACCAAATGTTTCTAAACCAAATTGGTGAAACTGACGGTAACGACCTTTTTGCGGTCGTTCGTGACGAAACATTGGACCCATGTACCAAAGGCGTTGTTCTTGGTTATATAGTAAGCCATTTTGATTGCCAGCACGTACGCATACTGCGGTGCCTTCTGGGCGAAGTGTTAATAAGTCGCCATTGCGATCGGCAAAGGTGTACATTTCTTTTTCTACTATATCGGTAACTTCACCAATAGAGCGTTTAAATAAGTCGGTTGATTCTACAATAGGAAAACGAATTTCTTGATAACCGAACGATGCTACTGTCTCGCGTAAAATGCTTTCTACTTTCTGCCAAACTTGTGTATCGCCCGGCAGACAATCGTTCATACCGCGAACTGCCTGAATTTGTTTTGCCACTGATAAATCCTAAATGCTGTTTATGTGTAATAAAAAATGCTTACACAACAAGAATGCTAAAAATTGACCCGCTATTATAGCGTTCTGGTCATAAAGGTAAACGCCAAACACCGCTGTTTGGCGCTTTATACGGTATTTATTCGACTATTTTTATGTCAATCGGTGTTTGGCTCTGCTTTTTCTCTATAAAGTCGCGTACATAACCCTCGAGTTGTTCAACAATATTGTTGTTATCGATACGCGCTTTTTGGCGTTCGCCATTAATATATAAGCCAGAACGACGATTTGCACCGGCAAGTCCTATATCACTAACTAGTGCTTCACCTGGGCCATTAACAACACAGCCAATTACCGAAACCGATACCGGTTCAATAATATCCTCTAAACGCTCTTCAAGTTGGTTCATGGTGCTTACTACATCAAATTCTTGACGTGAGCAGCTAGGGCAAGCAATAAAGTTAATACCGCGAGCCCGAATGCGTAGCGATTTTAAAATATCAAAGCCGACTTTAATTTCTTGAACAGGATCGGCAGCAAGCGACACTCGCAGTGTATCGCCAATACCTTCGGCAAGTAGCATACCTAAACCTACTGCTGATTTAACAGAACCTGAGCGCATGCCGCCCGCTTCGGTAATACCTAAGTGCAGTGGTTGGTCTATTTCTTTAGCTAGTAAGCGATACGCACCTACCGCTAAAAATACGTCTGATGCTTTTACCGATATTTTAAATTGGTCAAAATCAAGGCGGCGCAATATATCTACATGGCGCATAGCTGATTCTAATAAGGCTTCTGGTGTTGGTTCGCCGTATTTTTCTTGCAAGTCGCGCTCTAGTGAACCGCCATTTACACCAATACGAATAGGAATGTTATGCTCGCGTGCAGAATCGACCACGGCTCTTATACGCTCTTCGCTACCTATATTACCTGGGTTTATACGCAGGCAATCAACGCCGTATTTTGCCACTTTTAAGGCTATACGGTAATCAAAGTGAATATCGGCTACTAGCGGAATAGTCACTTGTTCTTTAATACTTTTAAACGCTTCTGCAGCGTCCATAGTCGGTACTGATACACGGACAATGTCGGCACCGGCATCTTGTATTGCCTGTATTTGTGCAACAGTTGCATCAACATCCATGGTGTCGGTGTTGGTCATTGATTGCACAGCAATAGGGGCGCCGTCACCAATAGGGACGTTACCTACATTGATTCGGGTGGATTTTCTGCGTTTAATTGGAGATTCTGAAAACATAGCGACTACTCTGCTAGTGGTAATGTAAATTTGGCTAAACGGTTTTTAGGAAATGCAGAAACATCTACAGGTTCGCCGTTTAAAGTAATGTCTACAGCGTCATGCTTACCAAGCACAACTGAAAAAGGAGGCGTTCCGCTTACGGTCATAATGTAGCCTGCTTTTTTAACGCCGAATGCTATTTTTTCGCCTTCGCCGTCGTAAATTTCAACCCAGCTTTCGCCGTTAAAGTTCATAACAATTGTACTGCTAGCATCTTCTTGGCTTGCGTTGTTAGAGGCAATAGGGGCCGTTTCTGTAACTGC
Organism: Pseudoalteromonas sp. 5Ae-yellow; assembly: GCF_014077565.1. Lineage (NCBI taxonomy): Bacteria > Pseudomonadati > Pseudomonadota > Gammaproteobacteria > Alteromonadales > Pseudoalteromonadaceae > Pseudoalteromonas > Pseudoalteromonas sp. 5Ae-yellow. Next base: position 14,257 of record NZ_JACGWD010000013.1, on the reverse strand, counting down.
TTCTGCGCTTGTTGATGTTTCACTAGAGGTACTTTGTGATTCTAATAATGATTCATCGTCAATTTCGGCTTGTTGCTGTTGCTCTGAAATACTGGGTTGAGCGGCTTGGCGCTCGCTCATTTTTGAGTTGGCAACGTTTATGTTACTCGTTTGCTCTTCAATTGGGGTGGCGTTTTGCCAAAACCATAAAGCAGATGAGCCAATAACAATCGCTAAAATTAAATAGCTGAAAAACATTAAACGGCTGTCATTAGCTTCTTTTTCTGTTCGACGCGAAAAGCTCTGCATATTAGCGGGCTTTGTTGGCTCCGGTGGTGCTGGCATCATCGCTAATATAGGTGTGCTATCTACTTTTAATTCACGGCAGTAGTTTTTTATATAGCCTTTAACAAAAGTTATTGGGCCTAGTAATATAAATTCATCATTCTCAAGGCGTTTAATTTGCAGCTCAGACAACTTTAACGGTGCAGCGATAGTCGCTATGCTAACGTTTGCTTGTTCTCTGTGATTTTTTAATATTTGGCCTACAGTTGGCTGTTCGCTCTGTGTTTGCGTATTTTCTTCATTCATAATGTGTATGAGTCTGGATCCACTAGTAAAAGTTTGTGCCCTGGTTTTAATGCTATATCAGGACTTAATTTATTCCATCGCATTAATTCATCAATTAATACATGCCGCTGGGTAGCTATATCGTAAAGGGAATCACCAGCTTTAATTTCGTAATAAATATTTGGATCGTTTAGGTATATTTTACTTCCATTCATTACCCGATCCGACTCTTTTAGACCATTCCATTGGAGGAGTTTTTGTAGTTTAACATTGTATCGCACCGAAATGCTAAATAGGTTTTCGCCAACAGCAATTACGTGAAATGGCACGCGTAAAGGCGATACTTTAGGGTTAAGCATGGGAAGCTCTGTTTTTTGTACTGCTTCGTAACTTTTAAATTCAATATCGACATCATTTTGATAGCTGCTATTTTCAAATACTGTTGTATTTTTAGTCGCTTCGTAGAATACCACGTCACTACTATTTTTTTGTGCAGTAACTGCGGGGGCTGAATTACTATAGTTACTAGTTTGCTGCGAATTAAACTGGCCTGTTTTAGGTGCACCAAACGAAATTATTGTTACTTCGTCATCAGCCTTAGTTGCTTGCTTTGCTACTACAGCTGCTTTTTGAGGTTCGTAAGCAGGCTTAGACTTTTCAGGAACTGCTCCTATTGAATCAGCAGAGTCGTGTTCAGTAGTAAGTGCAAGCATAACAGCCGATGTATCGGTAGGTTTACTTGGCACAACGGCTTTAGAAGTCACTACTTTAGAAACTTCTACTTTTTGAGCTGTTGCTTGTTTTGCTATTACGGCTGTTTTGTCGACTTGCTTAGTGGCCGCATTTTGGGCTGCCTCAACTTGCTCTTCTCTTGCTATAACCGGGTTTACATCTTGGTTATTTACTGTTGCGAGTTTTTTATCTGTTTTTTGCTCATTGTTTGTTACTAAGCTTGTTGAACCGTCTTGTGATGAACGTTTTTTTCTAATTACTTTTATTTTTGGCTTCGAACTAACGTGTGCGCCGCTTTCATCATTTTTTAGTTCTTTTAACTGCGCTTTACGGTATTTTTCTCGCAGTATTTCAAACTCATTAAAACGTGTTCTTTTCTCTTTTAATGCATAGGCTTCGTTGCTGGTTGAGTAAGTTTGTAAAATAGTGCTGGAAATTTTTTCAGCCTCTTCTATTCTGCCCATTCTGTTTTTTACAAGGTAGCTAAGCATTAATGCACGAGAAGATACTCGTCCCGTACTGTCGTAGCGTTTTAAAAGTTCACTGGCTTTGTATAAGTCACTTTTTGCGTAATACAGTGCAGCTAAGCTAATTAACGTAGATGTACGTTGAGAACTGTGATTAAGTGCTTGTTGAAAATAGCTTTCTGCATTTTCAAAATCATCAAATTCAATGGCACATAAGGCTAAATTTTCGTAACTTTCGGCAACGCGAATATAGCTTGGTACTTCAATGGCTTTTAAAAATTGATCTGTAGCACGATCGTATTCATCGATACCACATAAAAACACACCGTAGTTATTAAGGGTATTAGGATCGTCAGGCTTTATTTCGAGTGCTTTTTGGTAGGCTTTATCAGCTAGCGGGTTTTCGCCTACTTGTTGATAGTAATAAGCAAGAGAGTAATGTACTTCAGGTAGGTCAGGAGCAAATGCAGCTGCACGTTCTAAATTGTATTTGGCTTGTGAGTTGTTACCCGTTTTTAAATACTGTAGGGCTAAAGCAATTCGTGTTCGTGCTGCGCCAGTATTGTTAATTTTATTTTCGACGACGGGTTTATTACTGCCGTTATAACTACTTTCGCTAACACAGCCACTTAAGGCAAGTGTGGATAGTGTTATAGCAAGTATAGATCGCATTACCTTATCTCTTTATTTTTAGTCCATGGCGCCTATCTTACCTAAAACCTTTAGTCTTGCATCATTTATTTAAAAATAAACAACTTAACCACCCTACGTGACTAATTCCTGTAGGGTGGCTACAGATTATGCTTGGTGGATATTAACGCTAATCGCGTTATCGTCACGCATTTTCTTTTTAGCTAAACGTTTAGTACGGTCAACTACGTCACCTACTAACTGTCCGCAGGCTGCGTCAATGTCGTCCCCGCGAGTACGACGAACAATACAGGTAACGCCCGCTGCTTGTAATACTTTTGAAAAGCGGTCAATGCGACTATTACTTGAACGCGTATATTCATTCCCCGGAAACGGGTTAAACGGAATAAGGTTGACCTTACAAGGTGTGCCTTTTAACGTTTGCACTAGTGCATGAGCCTGATCGGTGCTGTCGTTAATGCCATTAAGCATAACGTATTCAACTGTGACGTCTTTATTGGCTTTCGAACCATCGATGTAACGACGACACGAGGCTAAAAACTCTTCAATAGGGTACTTTTTATTAACCGGTACTAAAATGTCACGCAGTGCGTTGTCTGGTGCGTGAAGTGAAATAGCAAGTGCTACGTCAATTTTCTCTTTTAATAAATCAAGAGCAGGCACAACCCCTGAAGTACTTAATGTTACGCGGCGCTTAGATAAACCAAAGCCCCAGTCGTCCATCATTAGTTCCATTGCTGGCACTACGTTTTTAAGATTAAGTAAAGGCTCGCCCATACCCATCATTACAACGTTAGTTACAGGGCGCTTTTCGCTATGACCATCAAGGCCTATATCTTTAGCTACACGCCAAACTTGACCAATAATTTCAGATACTTTTAAGTTACGGTTAAAGCCTTGTTGAGCAGTAGAACAAAAAGTACACTCAAGAGCACAACCCACTTGTGATGATACACATAAAGTAGCGCGCTCTTTTTCAGGGATCCATACAGCTTCTACTTCTTGGCCGCCTTCCAAAATAAGTGCGTACTTAATAGTACCGTCGCTTGCTTGTTGGCGAACTGTAATTTCTGGCGCTACAATTTCGCACTCAGCTTTAAGTTTTTCTTTAAGTTTTTTGTTTACGTTACTCATTTCGTCGAAGTTATCTACGCCAAAATGATAAATCCATTTCATCACCTGGTCACTACGAAACGGCTTCTCACCGAACGATGCAAATAACTCGCGCATTGCGTCTCGGTTTAAATCTAATAAGTTAATCTTTTTTTGCTCGGTCATGAAACAACCTCAATCGGTGACGGTGGAGATAAAAATTTACGAGGACGAATTGTACACAATTCACTCACTTTAATCATTAAGTAAAACATCATGAGTTTACTAATTAATACTTTACGTAATGACTAAAAAAGGGCCCGAAAGCCCTTTTCATTTTGTTAACGAATTCGAATTAACGAGTACGTGAACAAAGCTCTTCGTCAGCGAAGAAGTACGCGATTTCGTGAGCAGCAGATTCAACAGCATCAGAACCGTGAACAGCGTTTTCGTCGATGCTATCAGCGTAGTCTGCACGTAAAGTGCCAGCTAGTGCTTCAGCAGGGTTAGTAGCACCCATGATTTCACGGTTTTTAAGAACAGCGTTTTCGCCTTCAAGAACTGTAACCATTACTGGACCAGATGTCATGAAAGATACTAAAGCGCCAAAGAAAGGACGTTCGCTATGTTCTGCGTAGAAACCTTCAGCTTTCTCTTGTGAAAGGTGAACCATTTTAGCTGCAACGATTTTAAGGCCAGCAGTTTCGAAACGGTTGTAGATAGCGCCAATGTGGTTTTTAGCAACTGCATCAGGTTTTACGATTGAGAAAGTACGCTCTAAAGCCATCTTTATGCTCCAATAATTTTAAGTAAAAGTGTGAATATTAACGGGCGCGAATTATACGCGTTTTAAGTGAAAAATCCTAATTTTATTAAAAACCAGTTTGATTGCTGTTTTATGATCTCGATCAAATTTAAATTATTAGCCATATTTATACTGCTGCGCTTGTGTTTATGTATTTTTCAATAACACCAATTTCACTGGATTAATGCTTAATTTTTCAATCAAATTGGTAAAACTCATGTAACTGGTTTAAACCCAGTTCGATGTATGGAGCGCACATGTTACCCGTTATTTCTTCAATGCCTTTTATTCCTGAATTATTATGCCCCGCAGGCAGTTTAAAAAACATGCGCTACGCGTTTGCTTATGGCGCAGATGCGGTTTATGCGGGGCAACCTCGTTATAGTTTGCGTGTGCGTAATAATGAGTTTGACCTAGAGACCCTGCAAATAGGCATTAGTGAGGCGCATGCGCAAAATAAAAAGTTTTATGTGGTGTCTAATATTGCGCCGCATAACGCGAAAGTTAAATCGTATTTACGTGACATTGAACCTGTTATTGCTATGGGGCCTGATGCGCTGATTATGTCAGACCCTGGTTTAATTATGCTAGTTCGTGAAAAATGGCCTGCGATGCCTATTCACTTGTCGGTGCAAGCAAATGCGGTCAATTACGCGAGTGTACAATTTTGGGCAAAGCAGGGGATCGAACGGGTTATTTTATCAAGAGAGCTGTCGCTCGAAGAAATAACCGAAATACGCACACTCTGCCCAGACACCGAACTTGAAGTATTTGTTCATGGCGCACTGTGTATGGCGTATTCGGGGCGTTGTTTGCTCTCTGGTTACATAAATAAGCGCGATCCAAATCAAGGCACATGTACTAATGCATGTCGCTGGGATTACGATGTAAAACCTGGTGTTGAGAACGAAACTGGCGAAATGGTACATAAAATTGATCCCAAACAGGTTATTCCTACACTGGGCGAAGGTGCGCCGAGTAACGATGTATTTATGTTAGAGGAACAAGGTCGCCCTGGAGAGTATATGCCTGCATTTGAGGATGAGCACGGCACGTATATTATGAACTCAAAAGATTTACGCGCTGTGCAATACGTAGAGCAGTTAATAAAAATGGGTGTACATAGTTTAAAAATAGAAGGGCGTACTAAGTCATTTTATTATGTAGCGCGCACAGCACAAGTTTATCGTAAAGCAATAGACGACGCGGCTTCGGGTAAACCATTTGATACTAACTTATTTAAAACACTCGAAAATCTAGCACATCGGGGCTATACCGAAGGCTTTTTAAAACGCCATGCCCATCAAGATTATCAAAACTATGAGTACGGTCATTCTGTATCAACTAAACAGCAATTTGTGGGAGAAGTACTTGGGCGCGACGAAAATGGCTTAGTTGAAATTGACGTTAAAAATAAATTTTGTACAGGCCACTCCTTAGAGCTTATGACACCACAGGGTAACATTACTTTTAGGCTTGAATATATGGAAAACAAAAAGGGTGAAATTATTAGCGATGCTAAGGGCTCTGGTCACATTGTAAAAATCGCACTAGATGAGGGGATTAACTTAGAACACGCTATTTTAATGCGTAACCTTGATGAGCACCAAGATACACGTAATCCATTTAAACAAGCTGTTTAGCTACAGCTGAATATAGTTTTTTCAAAAAACTCGGGGTTATAAAAACCCCGAGTTTGCGAATTTATTTAAAATAATATTAATTATTTTTCAAGTTTCTTTAGCTTATCTCTTCGCTCTTTACGTTTTTGTTTTAATGTTTTGCTTGCATGCTTTTTAGGTTTTTCTTTACTCATTAAAAATAACTCCAATTAAATATATAAAATTAATAAATAAAAATTGAAATAATTTACTCTATATTTCCTCCTTAATATTAATGGCTATTATTTCCCAAAGGTGGGATTCCCCAGCTTCTTTATATTCAATAATATGATTTATTTTATGCCCTAAAAGAGCGACCCCAAGAGGAGAGTGAAATGATACGTCACTAATAAAGTACCTTCGTTGGCTTGGAGGCACTAAAGTTATGCGGCGCTTAAAACCGGTGGTTATATTTTTAATGACCACCGTGCTATTAATTTGTACATGTGGATTGAATTTTGACCAAGGCCGCTGTGAATACTCGACTTCTTGTAGTAAATACGCAAGCTTCAGCGGTTGTAATAGTACCGCTGCGTCTGTGAAGTCATTTTTAGACAGGAAAGATTTTTTACGCTCGAACAGAAAAGAAAGCACGGACTAATCCCCACAAAAACTAAATCGAATTTAAATATATTAAGGTACAGTGTAACTGCCGAGTGTAAGGGTTACACTCGGCTTAAATTCCGAAGGTGGTATTTGTTTTTAGCAGGTATGTGATTAAAGTAAACATATTGTCCTCTTTGTTTAAATCAATCATATTGAGTTTAAAAATAAAGTCAATTGAGTTTTAGGTTAAAAATATATTGTCGATATAATGACAGTTTAAAACTGTTTTTTATGTTTTTATAAATTCGTTATTTTTCACTGAAGTGTTGTTATTTCTGTGTGTTAGTTGCTCACTATGTGATTGAAGTTAATCGACTAAATTGTTAAGTGCTATTTATGAGATCTATAGTGCCACTTATGCATGTTTATAATATTTATAGATTAAATATACTGGTGTTGTTGTTTATTAAAGTGTAATTGTGTGGCTAGTATTTTATTATGTGAAGCCTAAGCTGCTTATTTTATAGAGTAGAAGCTAGGTATCGGGTAACGCTCTTGTAGTGGCTACGTGTTTTACAGCTGAACCTTTATGTAATAGTTACTCCATTCAACAATGTTAAATAACCACTTTTTATTCGGGTTTATCAAAGTAAATTATAAAGGGTCTCATTTATATGTGGATAATTTTTGCATTACTCGCCACTGTTTTTTTTGGTGCGCGAGGAATAATGTACCAATGGACGTCGCAAAAAAAGATTAATCGTAATCTATTATTATTCGGTGTTTTTTTTGTAGGGTTCATAATTAGCGCGCTAGGTACTGTAATATTTGAACACACATGGTACGGCTGGGCTGACATTACTGTTGGACTCGCTTTAGGTTTTGGATCTTTTGCGGCTAATGGGTTTTTGCACAAAGGGTTTTCGGTTGGGAAAGCGTCTTTAATTAGCATCCTGTCGGGGTTAACGCCTTTATTTGTGCTTTTATTTGCCTTTTTATTATGGCAAGAAACCTTAACTGTTATTCAATTAATCGGCTTTTTTATTATTTTTGGCGGTCTTTATATTATTCGCTATTCCAGCGATATCTCATTAAGTAATTTACAAGGTGCGCAATGGGGATTACTCGCGGCACTGTCCTTTGCGTTTAATGATTTAATGGGTAAGCAATCAACGCTTCTTGAGGCGGATACGTTTGCAACTTTAACGTCTATGTTTGGTTTTGGTAGCTTTCTTTTTGCCGTTAGTTGGTTAGTAAAGCGTAAAAAAATGCTAGCAGAGCAAGGCTCTTCTCAAGCGTATTGGTCTGCCGGTAAAACATTTTCGTGCGGGTTACTTATTGGTTTAACAAATGTAGCTGGCATGGTTGCAATAATATCGGCTTTTGCTATTGGTAATACAGGGTTAGTTTCAGCGATTTCAGGTATGAATATTTTAATTATTTTGTTGTACTCACGCATCATTCTAAAAGAGTCTTTTACACGGCAAGAAGTTATAGGATTAACAACGGCATTTTTAGGTGTAATTGTACTAAGGCTTAGTTTTTAAAAGATGAATTAGCTTAATTACTTTGCTGTAAAAAGCATACACTGCTACCTATTAGTAAAGTGTTGCAGTGTATGCTCTATCAGTAAACGCACTCGATAAGGGATTTGTTTTCTGTCGCGATAAAGCATAGAAAATGGCTGTCCTTTGCTTTGCCAATCAGGAAGAATGCGTTTAAGCATCCCGGCTTTAATAAGTGGTAATGCTATATAATCAGGGATGTAGCTAATACCCACACCAGACTCAACTGCTTGTTTCATCATTTGAATTTCATCAACTTCCAATCGAACATGTGTGTTTGGATTAAAACTGTACTCTTCGCTCGTTTGCTGATTGTTTAATTGCCACGGAACCAACCCAACGCACGTAATTTTTGGGTGCTGCTCTAATTGTTTAGGATGAGTGATGGATTGATAATCATGGTCTGGGTGAGCACAAAGCACATTATGAGTAAGTTTAAGCTCTCTAATAACCCAATTATCAATGGCTGGGTTTCTTATTCTAAACGCGATATCAATCCCTTCTTTTTCAATATCAATAAGATTATTTGAAAAGCGTAAATCTAATTGAATATCGGGATATTGCAGTAAAAATTCACAAAAAATAGCACTTAAAAAGTGTTTACCCATGTAAATGGGTGCAGAGATCCTAATTTTCCCTTTAGGTTGGTCTTTCTCATCATAAAGTGCTTGCTCAATACACTCTACTTCGTCAAATAACTTGCGGTAGCGGTCGTAATATAATTCGCCAGTATGCGTAAGTGTTACCCGATGAGCATCTCGATTTAGTAACGTTAATTGCAGAGCTTGCTCTAATAAACGTATTCTACGGCTTAGAGTTGATAGTGACATATCAAGGCTTGCTGATGCTTTTTTAAAGCTACCTAGTTTTACTATGGTGCAAAAGTAACGTAAATCATCGAGAGAATAAATAGCTGCCATCAGAACTACTTTATTATTTAGGAGATAGACAATATTAACAGCGGCACTTTAAAATTTCATTAGAGATTAAAAGTAGAGAAGACCGAGGTTTTTATTGATAAAGATCAACAAAGGAAAAGTTAATAAAATGCATAATTTAACGCTGTTAATCATATTATTTAAAATACAGCAGTGAATGCTCTATTTTTTCATTTTTTCATTTTTTGTTTTATATGAACTTTAATGAACGAGGTTTATAAGTGGCTCTACTCATAAATAGTAAATGCATTAACTGCGATATGTGTGACCCAGAATGCCCTAATGAGGCTATTTATATGGGCGCTAAAATATACCAGATAGATGCTAGTAAATGTACTGAGTGTGTAGGGCATTATGATAAACCTACTTGTGTAAGTGTTTGCCCTATTGACTGTATAAAGCCCGATCCTAATAAGCATGAAAGTTTAGATGAGCTGGCTGATAAATTTGTGCTGTTAACTAACTTATAACTTGTTTAGGTATTTTGCTAAGCCGCTTTTTACTATTGGCTAAAAACTATCTACATTACTTATTTAGCTTGTAGTTAAAGTCCGCTGTCATGCATTTTTAGTTTCAATCAAATTTTATTACCTTCATTAATTATCAATTATATTGTGTTACCTTAAGGCTTTATAAACTCAAGTATTAATCTAAGTTTTAGATTGCATTCTATAGGAGTCTATTTTGCATATAGGTATTAACGCTATTCAGGCTGTATCTTCAAAACAAGCAATATTTATTAATGATGAGTGCCGAGTATTTGTAATTGGCGATCTTGATGGTGATTTACCTGCCTTAAAAAGCGCACTTAATAACGTAAATTTTAACCCTGAAAGAGATACTTTGTTTTGCCTAGGCGATTTTGTTGATCGCGGGGATAAAACATATGACTTATTTACATACTTACAAGCCATTAGGGCATGTATGATATTAGGTAATCATGAGCATTTAATGTTGGAATCATTATTAAGTAATGATGAAGCGGCTTTTAAATTATGGACTGACAATGGTGGCAATTGGCACAAGTCGGTATCGAGTGAAAAGCTCAATGTTATGTGCGATGAGTTACTAACTAAGCCTCTTTCAATAGTACTTGAATATCGTGGTTATAAAATTGGGTTGTCTCATACATTTGCCCAATCGTGGGATTGGGAAAATTACCCTGATGATAAATCGGTGATTGTGCAATCTTTATTGTGGGATCGCGAAGTAGTTAAACAAAATAAGGTAGTTAAAAGTCATGGAGTCGACTTTTCAATACATGGACATAACTCAACTAAAGCACCTTTTTGGGTGGGTAATAGTTATCATATAGATACCAATTATTATGGTGGAAAGCCGACATTACTCGAGCTTTCAGAGGTTATTGCTACATTTGAAAAGTCATCTGATCTTTAGGGGTTTCTACTTTTTAAATATTATTCGGCAGCTTTGCTTTTTAAAATGTAAGCTGCTGACTACCACACCTAATTATCCCCTTTGTTTTTTCTATACACTCTATGATTTATGCACCGTAATTATTTTATTAAGCTATTAAATACAACAAAGCCGCTCTTAGTTTATTAATTGAGAGCGGCTTTGATGTGTGGGCTGGGTTTTAACTTTCATTTAATAGGTATAAATACAGTTAAAAGAGACGTTTATTTAATTTAATATTGTTGGTTAACAAACGGTTAAGTTTGGCTGTGTAGAATTGGGAACAATTTTTGCCATTACGTGAATAATTTGCGTAAAAGGACTAACTTCTCGCTTTAGTTTTATGAGCAGATTTAAATGGAACAGCCTCTCACATGATAGTAGCAAGTATATACCCTTTCCCTTTTTCAACGTTTTGTAAGTCATCACTTTATGTATCAATTTTTTCTGCTTTGGGTTCTACGTGTGCTTTTGCAGCGCAAGAAAACGAAAACTCGCAGCACACAAAAGATATGGAAGTAATAGAGGTACGTGGCATCCGTTCAAGTATGGCCGAAAACTTAGATGTAAAACGCATGTCTGGCTCAGTGGTTGATGCAATTACAGCGGAAGACATTGGGAAGTTCCCTGATAAAAACGTTGCGGACTCTCTTCAGCGTGTACCTGGTGTGGTAATTGAGCGTGACGGCGGAGAAGGTTCATCAGTTAGTATTCGTGGTTTGTCGTCGGCGCTAACTTTTACACAGCTTAATGGTAATTTTATTGCGTCTTCTCCGGGAGAGCCTTCGCGTTCGTTTGATTATGCTTTGTTACCGTCTTCGATGATTGAAAGTGTAGAGGTTTATAAATCGCCAGAGGCACGCTTAGATGAAGGAGGGGTTGGTGGTACTGTATTAATGCATAGCCGAAAGCCTTTGAGTATGGATGCAAACTCAGGTGTATTTAATGTAGAGAGTACTTACGCTGATGTTACAAAAGAGTACGAACCGCAGTTTACGGGTTTATATTCATGGAAAAACGACAACGAAAACTTTGGTGTATTAGTTGGCTATACCTATCAGGAACGAACAAACAGGACACTTTCGGGAGGAACTGATGCAAATGTATGGCGCTACACTGGCGGTGGACAACCTACAGATATAAATGGTAACGCAGTTAATAACAATAATGGTTGGGATACTATTAATGATGCAAACGGCAACAGTTACGATGGTGTTTGGTTTCCACAAGTTGTGCGAGGCTCAGTTCTTAACGAAAAACGTGAGCGCGAAGGAATTCAAGTTAGTACACAGTGGCGACCAACAAATCGTTTAGAGCTTGGATTTAATTACTTTGGCTTTACACTCGGCCAAGACAGGACTGAATCTGTGATTGATATACCTGAGTGGTCTTTAAATTCTGATTTTTTAACTGATGTAAATCTTGATGAGTCGGGAAGTATTGTTACTGGTATGCAATACGATGCGATGGCAAGCGGTATTGAAAGTGATATGCAGTTTCCGTGGATGCGCGGCAGTTATGTATGTGAAGAATCCACCTCCGATACCTTTGATTTTAATTTAACTTATGAAGGCGATAATTTTAAAGCGCGTTTTGTTGTGGGTAATACAAAATCAGAAGGGGGGCCGGAAGAAAGCAGGGAAGCTGCATATAAAAGTTCAAACGCGGGCGAAAACGCCACTGCTATTCAAAATGCTGCTCAAATGGCAGGCTGGTCACTCAACCAAAATAATGTATCACTTAATATTGACCCTAATACACTAGCTAACTTGCAAAGTGGAATTGGAGGCGGTCGTGATGCGGGCTCTTCAAACTCAAGTTTTGTACGCAGTGAGTTAGAAGAAGATTATTACCAAGCTGATGTGGATCTTTATGTTGATTGGGGCTTTTTAAAAACAATTAGAACCGGTGTCAAATATCGTAACTCCACGCTTCATCGTGAAACTGGCAATACCTTCTTTTTAGATCCTAATTTTGATATTGCTGCGGGCGAAGCAAGCGAGCAAGGTATTACGCGTTTCGACAGCTACCAATGGAATGGTGGAATGCCATTAGCTCAAAATGTATTTACTAGTGAGAGTAATATTGTTGGTGGTTTTGATATAAACCAAATGCCAAGTATCGACTGGGATAAATATCGCGATATGGTCACTGCTAGCTATGTACCTTATACACGTATTGAAGATAACTTTGTTTACGACATTGAAGAGAAAATATCTGCTTTTTATATTCAAGGCGATTTTGAGTTTAGTGAAGTAAGAGGTAATTTGGGCGTGCGTGTTGTGCAAACAAAAACACTTACTTCATCTACTGACTTATATACCTACCAATTAGATCACACAAATGACGAAACAGGCGAGCCAGTAACTGGTGACGCACGCTTTGTAGAAGACTATCAATTAGTCACTCAGCAAAACGAAGACACTCAAATACTACCAAGCTTTAATATAGCGTGGGATGCAACTGACGATTTAGTTATTCGTGGGGCAATAGCAAAAGTAATGTCTCGTCCTGATTACAGCGATTTAGGTGCGCAGCAGCGTATTACGTTCGTATCGGATGAATGGGCAAATGATAGAGCTGCATTTAATGAACAGCCAGGTTTTAGCGGCAGTGGTGGTAATAAAAACTTGAAGCCATTTGAATCGGTGCAAGCTGATTTATCTATTGAGTATTATTATGCAAAGGGTTCTGCGGTTGGATTGGCACTTTTTCATAAGAAAGTAGATAACTTTGTTGTGCCACTGGTAATTGATGTAGAGCAAAACTTTGCCGGTAAAAATAATATAGTAGATGCAGGAACCATTAATATAGCTCCGTATAGCACTGTAGGTAATGGTACCGATGCAATATCTAAAGGCGCGGAAGTATTTATTCAGCATGCGTTTGATAATGGTTTTGGTTTTTACGCAAACTACACTTATAACAAAACTAACAAAGCAGATGTAACCGTAAATGGTAAAGAGTTTGGTCAATCGGCATTAATAGGCAGTGCAAAGTATCAGTACAACACCTCTGTTTATTATGAAGGTGACGCTTTTAATGTGCGCGCTTCATATAACAAACGAGGGGAGACAGTATTAGGCCTTAATAGTGGTTTAAATGTATATCAAGATCCGTACGAACAGGTTGATGTTAATGCATCGGTTAATTTGTATGAAGGGCTAAGCTTAACAGCTGCTGTTATTAATTTAACTAAGTCGGAATCGGTAACGCGTTTAGGTGATGATACAGATGCACGGTTACTTAATACAAGCTATTCAGGGCGACGCTATTACGCAGGCTTTAATTATAGTTTTTAATTAACGGTATACGTAAGACTTTATTAAACGCCAACTAAAAACTGTAGTTGGCTTAGCCTAACGCACCTAATATTGTAGTTTTATGTATGCACATAGTTTAACTGCTCATATATTGGTGGTTTAATAGGCAAAAAAAGCCCCGCAGTCCTTTATTTGTATAGCTTTCATACTAAATTCATTTAATTGTCAAAAAGCTGAAATAAAACATTGACCCCCGCTCGAATCTCCCTATAATGCGACCCCACTGAGACAGAAAACGCCAACGCATAGCGAGGCACGAACTACTCAGAGAGTTAAATAAGACTTCGGTTTTAAATTATCTAAAAAGAAAGTTTAAAACTAAGTGTTGGCTCAAAAAATAAAGGGTGTATTATTCGCATCCCTTGAGGCGCTAAAGCGACTCAAGACGTTCTTTAACAATATAAAGCAATCATCTGTGTGGGCACTCGTACAGATTGAGTTCTAACAGCCAACCTACTTAGGTAGCGAGGCAAACAAATTAGAGTCTCAATTGAAAACTGAGTGACCAACAG
>NZ_JACGWD010000054.1:0-32275 GCF_014077565.1 Pseudoalteromonas sp. 5Ae-yellow | reverse complement strand
GAGTATGTTCGTTAATCATAATGTGCCCTCAAACAAGATTTGAAGATCTGATCATGACATTGAGATTTAGTTCAAAAAAATCCCCGCTAATTTCTTAGCAGGGATTTGTGTATAAGAGACAGCCGATTAGGTGGCTTTTTAATGCGAGTTGCTGATAAATCTATAATTAGATTTTAGTTAACCAGCCGTGCTTGTCTTCACTTTTACCCCATTGAATATCGTTCAATGCTTGGCGAAGGCGTGCTGTCGTTGGGCCTGGCTCGCCAGTACCTACTTTGTACTCTTTATCGTTATGAATAAATGTACCCACAGCAGTTAGTACAGCTGCAGTGCCCGAAAGCGCCGCTTCAGTGCCTGGTTTAGCAGCACGCTCTAATAGCTCAGTAACGCTAAAGTTACGCTCGCTTACCGTCATACCTAAATCTTTGGCTATGGTTAAAATACTATTACGCGTTACACCATGTAAAAACGTGCTATCGAGCGCTTTAGTAATAATTTCGTTGCCATCAATAAGTATAAAGTTAGCAGCACCGGTTTCTTGTACGTCGCCACCTGGGCAAAATAAAATTTGATCTGCTTGATACTTAGTTCGTGCAGCACTAATAGGAGCTAGTGCACTGGCGTAGTTACCACCACTTTTTACCATACCCATGTGCGGAGCGCAGCGCATGCCATCTTCTTCAAGCAGTACACGTAGTGCAGTTGCACCACCGGCAAAGTAATCACCTACTGGCGATAGTAATGTGTATAAAAGCGAGCTCATTGATGGCGCTGCGGCTTTACCAATTGCAGCCTCAGTACCAATGTGCGTTGGGCGAATATACATAGAACCCGGCGGTAATGGTGTTTCATCTGCGTATTGGCGCATAATATCGATAATCATCGTTTTTAGCATATCGCTGTCAAAACTCGGTAAGCTTAATAGCGCTGAGCTTTGTTGCATGCGTGCAATGTTTGCATCCATTCTAAAAAGATAAACAGAACCATCTTCATGGCGAAAGGCTTTTAAGCCTTCAAAACATGTACTTGAATAATGAAGAACGTGCGCACCAGCATGAAGTTCAAGTTTATCGGAAGGGACAATTGAGCTTTCGCTCCATTTATTATCAGAAAAACGAGCTTGAATCATCTGCGGCATAAACACGGTACCAAATGCGGCCATTTTAATCTCTCTTGTGTGGTCTATTTTCCTCCATTGTATGACAATCACACGCTATTTAACCATAGCTAAAGTAAGGCTTTTTTAATTAACTATGAGAAATTTTTGCAAGTGCTGTTTACTAATTAACCGCACGGGGTGCTATAAACAAAAAAATCGGCTAATGCAGTTACACTAGCCAATTCTTAAAGGTAAATAATTTACTTGAACGAATATCTAATAATACGTTTTAACACTGAGGTATACTGTTTAAAAAAGCTACCTGTATGGTAATCAATACCGTGTTTTTTCAAAACGGCTTGTACTTGAGGTGCAACTTCTTGATAGCGCGAAGACGGCATATCAGGAAATAAGTGATGCTCTATTTGGCAGCTCAAATGCCCCGTTAAAACATGAAACCAATGCGACCCTTTAATATTAGACGAGCCCAGTACTTGGCGATAATACCACTGCCCTTGCGTTTCGTTTACGCAGTCTTCTTGCTTAAAAGTTTGCGTTTCTTCAGTAAAGTGACCACAAAATATTATGGTCGACGTCCATAAATTACGGATTAAGTTTGCCACTAAATTACCCGCCAATACCCATAAAAATAAAGGCCCTGCAAGTAACGGAAATATCGCATAATCTTTAATTAACTGGCGAGCGCCTTTACTAAAAAAGCGTTGCTTTAATGTAGAGTGTGATACAAGCCCTTCGCGGTTTTCTTTCTTTTTACCAATAAAAACACGCTCTGCAGCCAACTCGTGATACGACACGCCCCACTGAAATAACACACTTAAATTAATATACGTAAAAAACTGCCATACATTTTTAAAGCGCCATTTAAAATCATCGCTTAAACGCAACAAGCCATAACCAAAGTCTCTGTCTTTGCCAATAATATTAGTATAAGTATGGTGCTCAAAATTATGTACGCGGTGCCAACTTTGCCCGTCGCACGCTATGTCCCACTCATAATGTTGTGAGTTAAGTTGCTTGTCGTTCATCCAATCGTATTGACCATGCATTACATTGTGCCCAATTTCCATATTGTCTAAAATTTTAGCAAGTGCTAATAGCAATACACCTGCAACCCACAATAATGGCTGAATAAAACCAAGCATTAGCAAAATTCGCCCGCTCCATTCACACACTCGCTGTTTGCGCACAACAGAGCGAATATAGTCGGCATCTTGTTGGCCAACTTTGCCAAGGGTGTCCATTTTAATGGCATCCAGCTCGCTTGCGAGCATGTCGTAGTTAATGTTTTTCATAATTGTAACTCCAAATCACTAACAGGTTGGCTTACGCAAAGTTGTATTAATTGCTCGCCGTTGTCACTCAATTCACCTGTTTTTAAATTACGTACCACGCCAGACTTTTTAATACATTGGCATTGATGGCAAATACCAATACCGCAACCGCGTTTAACGGGTAGCTTTTTTTCTTCAAACTGAGTCAGTAAAACATCGTTGCCCGATACAACATGGGCACTGGCGTTAATTTTTACATTAAATTGGCTATCGTCGTTTAAGCTAGGCAACGCTAAACCAAATGCTTCTTGGTAGTAATTTAGCTTATGCGTTTTAGCAAAATCGCTCACCGTTTGCATAAATGCAGCAGGGCCACAGCAGTAAATGTCTGGGTTTTCCCACGGCTTAATATTGCTGGTTATGTCGCTTGATTGCTCACGCGTTAATAATAAAAACGAAAAATGCTCAAATTGCGCTGCCAACTCACTCAGCTCATCAACACATTGATGCTCAGTGGCTTTTGCGTAATACACTAACGACACTTTTTGCGTAGTTTGGCTTAAGTAATCATCAAGCATAGCCAGCATAGGTGTTATACCCGAGCCGCCTGCAATAAAAGTGGCTGGCGTGTGTGTGTTTTTAAACACAAAGTCGCCGCTTGGCGCAGAAATATTGCACCACAACCCCGCTTTTAATGCGCTGCTAAGTAAGCCAGTAAAGCGCCCTTGCGCATTCGTTTTGATTAGTAAACGCACCAAACCTGTATTTTTAAATTGCTGAGCGCTTGAAGCCACGGTAAAAACGCGTGTTAATAATCGCCCATTAATTTCAAGCGTTAAACTTATATGCTGCCCTGACGTATGCGCCTGCCATTGTTTGCTTGGTTTGAGTTGCACACTTAAAAAACCGCCATCAAGTACAGCTGTACTAACTACTTGCGCTCTAAACTGCCCTGCACGCCACGCAGGTTTAAACACCTGCATTACGGGCTCTATGTAGCCTGCAAAACTTTGATGGTGTAAAAACCATTTTGAAAATTGGTTTAATACTTGAGTCATCATGGTTAAATCTCTATCAAATCTTAATTACTTTGAACTTACACGTGTACGCTCAAACTTCAGCGCACAAGCGTACGCTCAAATTTTAAGTTTTCAACCCCAATAGAGTAATTATTCAATTTTTATTAGCGCAATTTGCTAAAACAATTTCCTGTGATGAGGTAATTTTAAAATATATAAGTGTGCATTTTTCATTCAACTCAACACTTAACAAATTTATTTATGCCATGATAAGGTTATGTAAGATTGGATTAATTTTGGAAGCCATAATGATAAATTTAAGGTCACATAACACACTCCATAAACTAATAAGTGCAGGCTTAGCCGTTGCTATATTTGCTACTAACGCACCCGCGCATGCAAAAAGCGATTACATAAAAAACTATAAACAGCTCGATACTTTATCGCTTAGCGTTAACGCAGTAACAGCGGCAGAAGGTGTGGTTATACCATGGGCTATTGAGCCTTTAGCTAATGGTGATTTACTAATATCTGAGCGCAGTGGAGCGTTATTTTTATTACCTAAAAATACCACTAAATTAACTAAGGTTTCAGGGCTTCCCGACATTGACGCTAATGGCCAAGGTGGATTACTTGATTTATCACTACACACCGATAGTAAGCAAAACCAATGGCTGTACTTTAGTTACTCAAGTAGTGAGGGCAAAGGAAGCGGAAGTAACACCGCCTTAATGCGCGCCAAGCTAAATAGCGATCATACGCAGTTGTCTGATCAGCAATTGCTATACAAAGGCGAGCATAATACTACCAAAGGCCAGCACTACGGCAGCCGTATTGTGTTTGATGATGAAGGTTATGTTTATTTTTCAATTGGCGATCGCGGCTCGCGCGACATAAACCCGCAAGATCTCACTCGCGATGGCGGTAAAATTTATCGCTTACACGATGATGGCCGTATCCCAAGCGACAATCCGTTTGTTAAACAAAAAGATGCAAAACATGCAGCATGGTCTTATGGGCACCGTAATCCACAGGGCATGTGGTTTGATAATCAAAATAATATTTTATGGTCTCACGAACACGGACCACGCGGCGGCGATGAGCTTAATATTATAAAAAAAGGCGCTAACTACGGATGGCCTTTAGTAAGCTATGGCGTTAACTACAGCGGTACCAAGTTTACCGACCTTAAAGAAAAAGACGGCATGCAATCGCCCGTATTACACTGGACCCCTTCAATTGCCCCTTCCGATATGTTGTATGTAACGAGTGATAAATACCCAAAGCTTAAAGGTAAGCTATTATTAGCATCAATGAAATTTGCATTTATTAGCGCACTGGAGCTCTCAAAAGGTAAGGTTGTTAAGCAATATAAAATACTCGATGGAATTGGCAGAGTACGCAGCTTAGCCCAAGGCAGTGATGGTTTTATTTATTTAGGTATTGATGGCCAAGGTATTAAACGCCTGGAGCCACAAACATAAACACTAGTACACAAAATTACACCGTGTTTACTTTGCGCTTTTAAAGTGCAAAGTAAACATTTTCACCAAACAAAGAACTATTAAGCCCATTAATGCGTACACTAACTACATATAATTTAATAAATTAAGAGAATACTAATGTTTTCATTTTTAAAGCCTGATCCCGTAAAAAAACTGCGTAAAGAATACGACGTAAAACTAGAGCAAGGCATGCAGGCACAAAGAAAAGGCGACATTAAAAGCTTTGCCATGTTGAGCGCAGAAGCCGAAAAAATCTGGAGTGAAATAGAAACTCTAGAGGCTAAAAAAGCCAAATAATACCAATCGTGTTAAGTTATTAGACATTTATAGCGACGGATAAATAGAGTGATAACAAGGCATAAATTTCGACATGAAGTTATTCTATATGAGAAATTTATAACGCCGTTAACGCTTTACTTAGCACGCTAGAAAGGCTAAATATTTAAGTCGATTGGTATAAACATCGCGTCTGCCCTGTTTTAAAAGTAGGAAGACGCATTTAGTAAATAATTCATGACCTCGTTTTACTGCTTCCACCATCCGTAAACCATCTTCTATAATATGCTTACACAAACAAGTGTACTTAAAGCGGTTACTTACATTATCGCTGACTTTTTTTAGTGAATATTAAATGATTTAAAATCGGGTTTGGTTTTCATCTTAAATATTTAATTGCTGCATATACGTACCCCGCTGGCGTTTTTCCTCCTAAGTCAAAAAATGAGGACGTTTTCCTCTTTTCTGCATATTGTTAAAGGAACAGCCCGACTTAAAGTTTAATACTCGCAATGTGTTACAGGATTTGTTATTAATATTAAAAATAATTAAAAGGACATACGTTGCTCATAAAAAGAGGAAAGTGTCCTCTGATAAAGCTATTATGCCTCTGTTCATTGTGGGTAATATTTATGGAAAAAGTTGTTGTAGGATTACTTGGTGTTTTATTAGGAATACTAATAAATGAGTATTTTAGGCGTAACGCTAGAATCGAAAAATACTCCGATAAGATATTTGAGAAACGTTTAGAAATATATGAAAACTTTGCTAAAGAAATAAGTACTGCAAATAGTGTAATTACTGAACTTACAAATGCAGAAGAGTTGTCAGTAGAAGATAAAAAAGAGATAGCGTTTCAAGCTGGACTCAAGGTTGTTAAATATACAGATAAATATGAATTCTATTTGAATGAAGAAATTGCAATTCATTGCGGTATGGTTTTTGTGTCTACCGGTGATATCTTTGAAGATGAGATTAATAAAGAGTCATTAGCTGACTTTAGGCAAGGCATCAGGGATGCTAAGTTGATGATTAGAAGTGAAGCGGGTCTGAGTGAAATGGACAACTTTTTCAAGTCTGTTACTAAATCAACTCCTGGTGGTAAATTAATCGAAGGTTATCGTGCAATAAAGAAGCAATATGCAAAGGGCAAGGCATAACAAGCGCTTTAAACGTAACAGAAACAGTTGGTTAATTTTCGCTACGCTACACAATTTTAGCCAACAATTTTTGTCCGCTTAAGTGGGCGTTAGTTTACAAAAGGAGTTTGGCGGTGTTTGAGAGTATTGCGATCTATTCAAAATTAGGATGACACCCATCCTAATTACCTTGAACCGACTTTCCTTTAAATAAAAAGCGGTACATTACAGTGAACAAAGGCATGAATAAATTGACCTTACGGGGTCAAATGAAAGTGAATGCCTTACTTCACGCTGCGGCAACTGTATTGCCTTGTTCATAATATAGAAAAGCTGAAAAACACAATGCATTAATGAGGGTAAGCCCTTTTAACCTAAAATAAAGCGACTAAAGCACACATAATCCCGTCCAAAACGCCAATTAAAACAACACCAAACACTTCTTTATATGCTGCGTAAAAATACAGTAATCAATTGAACCAAAATAGGAACTCAGTTATGGTTTGTTTATCAATAAAAACAAATTTAAAAACGAGTTAATCTACAGGCTCGTTACACGTATGGATAATGCATGAGTCTCGTAGAAGAATTTGATGAGTTACAAGGACTCTTCGCACAAAAAGATTTATTAACTGAGCCAAGTCGGTCATCACGCAGCGGCTTCATGGAAATTCTCTTGGCAAAGAGAAAGAACATGAAAATAAAAATATACCAAGAAAAAGGGCACCACTTACCGCATATCCATATCGACTACGGAAGGCAACAACATGCAGCTAGTTACGCCATCGAAACAGGCGAGCGAATTGAGGGTGACCTATCTAGGAAATATGATAACGATGTTTCTAATTGGCTTGAGCAGAATCGAGATAAAGTTTTAGAAATTTGGCATTCCTTACAAGCGGGTATGCCACATGAGCCACTATTAGTGGGGTTAGCCGGTGACGTGTAACAAAGCATTATGTGCCAGTGCAAAATTAAGTTAGCATTGAGTCTTAGTACCCCATCCAAATTATTAATTAGTGCAGGTGCTATAGCTTCAACTTCTGCGATCTGGCACCTACTCTGTATTTTGGGTGGTCCTAGTTGGTTTGCATTTGCTCGGGCACCTCAACAAATAATCGACTCTTCGATTCAAGGAAGTTTACTTGCTCCAATTGGCACAAAAACCGTTGCAAGCTTAATGTTTGCTTGTACTATTTTTGCTTTTTCTGCAGTTGGTTTAATTCGCAAAGTTCCTCTGCTCAAACCAGCTTTAATTACCATTGTAATGATCTGCTTATTGCGGGGGTTAATTGCGGTTCCTACATTTCTAACGTCTTCAGGTTTAGATACTTGGCAAATTGTAGCAAGTACTGTTTGGTTTTATGTTGGTAATTTTTTTGCCGCTGGTAGTTTAGAACAATATAATCTTGATAAATCAGGAACATAACAAGCTTCTTAAACTCTTCCCCACTTTACTATACCTCTCGAGTATTTCCCTCATACACATCCTCAGGACTTATTTGCATTAGTAGTGCGGGGTCGTCTATAGGTTTAAACCCGTATTGCGCATAAAGGCCATGCGCATCAGAAGTCGCTAATAAAAAGCGCCTGAGCCCTTGCAGCTCAGGATGCTCTACTATCGTTTTAATAAGTAACTTACTCAGCCCATTACCTTGCGAGTGCGGGGCAATAAATACATCGGCTAAATAGGCAAAGGTTGCTTTATCGGTCACTACCCTGGCAAAGCCAACTTGTTCGTTATGAGCGCTGTAAACACCAAAGCACATTGAGTTATCAATAGCCGATTGCATCACGCTTTTAGGGATGCCTTTGGCCCAATAGCTATTAGCAATAAAGTTATAAATAACGTTAAAGTTAAGTTTGCTTTTGTCTGTGCTAATTGAGTAATCACTAGTGTTTGCTGTCATACGTTAGTAGTCTTTTTTACCAATGTTTTTATAAACATTTCTATAGAACGTTCCTATAGCCTATAAATAATCTTTAACGTTTTTTAGCTGTTTGTCGTGTACTTTTGAAAGTACTAATAGCGAGCAAATAGCCCCAAATAACGCCAGTCCCATATCTGATTGGGTATCCCACACGTAACCTTGCGTGCCTAAAAACGCTTCTGCGTTTTCGCCGCTTAACACTGCAACCCACCACTCTATTAATTCGTAAAAGGCGCTAAATGCTAAACATACCGAAATAACAAAAGCGATTAACCAGCCTCGACCATTTACTACTTTTTTGCGCAGTAAAATTTCGCGTGCTAGTAGTGCAGGTACAAAGCCTTGAAAAAAGTGTCCTACTTTATCGTAGTTATTACGCTCACTACCAAATAGGTTATCGAACAAAGGGACTTCGGCGTAGGTGTAATGCCCGCCAATCATCAGCACAATGCAATGCGCTAAAATAAATGTATATAAAATAGGAGTAAGTTTAAAGTGGCTATAGGTACTTGCTAGCAGCACTAAACCAATAATTGCGGGTATAACTTCAAGCAGCCATGTAAATTGATCTTTTGGGTTAATACCAGACCAAATGAATACAATAAAAAACAGGCTCAGCCATAAATACTTCATTTAGAATCCTTTTCTAAATTGATCAAATTTACGGCATTTTACGCCTTTGAAATAAACGACGCTACCTATAGTTTGTTTTTGCGGTAATGCGATTAAACAAAGTAGGAAAAAAGCGCTTAATTGTTGGCGCCCAACCACTTAAACCTTTGCCAATAATCACTTCGTCTTTTTTATTGCTAATGGCACGAATCATTTTTGAAGCCGCTACGCTTACATCCATGCCATTTTCTATCGACTCTTCTGGTTTATTTTGCGCTATGCCTTGCTCGTTTAGTGAGTTATGCGCAATTGCTGTTTTAATAGAGCCAGGGCAAATTGTTAAACAATGAATATTATGTTGTGCTACTTCTGCACGTAGGCAATCCATAAAACCAACAACCGCATATTTAGAACCCGAATAACCTGTTCTAAATTTTGAACCTACTTTACCCGCCACACTACTAATAGACACAATTGAGCCACTGCGCCTTGCCACCATAGTAGGCAATACAGCTTTAGTAAGTGCAATTAAGCCAAAGTAATTAACCTCCATTAATTGGCGATACACGTTAAAATCGTTTTCTAAAAATAAACTGCGCTGCGATACGCCGCCGTTATTAATTAAAATATCTATTACAGGAAGCTCGCTCATTTTTGCTGTTATTGTACTCAGTACATGCTCTGGCTGGGCTAAGTCCAGTGGCACAACTAAGTGCCCTTCGCCTTTAAGCGTTGCTTTTAAATCGTTTAGTTTATCTACATTGCGCGCCGATAAAATAACGCGCGCTCCAAGCTCGGCAAATTGTATAGCAAGCTCTTTACCAATACCTGACGATGCCCCGGTGATCCACACGGTTTTATTATTATATTGCATGCGTTATCTGCCTTTTATTGTTATTTATTAGGTTTTATTAAAGTACTTAGTAATGTATTTTACGCTTTTGTAGGGCCTGCTATTGCGTTTATTTCATCTTCTAATGTTTTGTAAAAACCCATTAAAAATAGGAGTTCAACAGTTACGTATAAAGGGCCAATAATTAAACCAATTAGGTCATCTACAAACGCCGGTTTTTTACCTTCGTAATAGTGCCCAATAAACTGTAATACCCAGCCAAATACAAACACACCTAAGCCAATACTCAACCAAGGCCAAAACGCCATTGCCGCTATGGGCTGAGCAGCAATAAGGAGTAAAGTAAATATTACGGCCATAATAAAGCCAAGCGAAAAACTCAGCATAAAATAATAAACAACCGACGCTAATACAAAAAGTTGTGCGCCATCAATTACAAAGCTACCAAGGGGTATTTGAATGCGCGCTAGTAAACACAACGCTGCAAATACAATGAGCGGAATACCAAAAAAGTGCGTTAGTACATTTCGCTTAGAACGATGATACAAACCATATTTACCAAGTTGCTGTTGAAGTGTTTTCATTGTTTTGCCTTTATTTTTATATATAAAACTTACTTTAGCAAAAGTAAGCACAGCAACAATGTCAGGTATCCGACATTCTGTAAATTAAACAAATGCAGAAATTATTTTACCCGGCTCATGCTCACCTTGCATATCCGTTCGCTCGCGCCCTTTTTGATACTCTTGCTCGAGCATTTTTTGAAGCTCATTAATTTTATCAGCAATTGCGTCAGGGTCTGCGCCCTCTCCTTGTAGCTCTTTAGTGAGCTCTTCTATTGTCGCTTTTAGCTCGTCTATTTTGTTTTTGTTTACACCTAAGCGCTGATAAACCAGCGCTTCTTGAGCACTTTCTAAAAACGTTTGATCTTTAGGAGCTGAGGTAATGCTTTTAACATCATTTGTTTTTTCGTTAGGGAGGGTATTAGTTGCCGCAACTTCGCTTAGACCTGCCGCTTTATTTACTGCAGGAGAGTTATAATTACTATATTGATTTTTAAAGGTTATTGTAGTCATTAGCTCAAATCCATTGTTGCGTTACATTATCTGTAGCAATTTTGGTTCCAACTAAATAAAGCAGCCTCTATTTAAGCTTGTGTAGCACGCGCCTGTAACTTTTGTTTATCTAAAACAGTTATGCGTTGATACCCCAAACTAATGGCTTGTAAGCTAACAAGCTGTTGCAGTATTTGATTAATAGTTTGGCGCGTTAGGTAGGTCATATCAGCAAGTTGCTGCTGAGATAAAACAAGCGGTGTTAAGTGCTCTGTATGCTCGCTGAGCATTAAAAGTCGATTGCATACTTTTTGCTCAGCGCTTAGTAATGCGTGATCTTCCATTGAGGTAAACATTAGGCGTAATTTTTGTGCCAACAATAAACCAAACTCTTGCCAATATTGTGGCTGCTTGTTTAATAGCTGTTCAAGCTCGCGTTGGGACACGTAAAAAAGCACAACATCAGTTTGTGCATATACATCATGAGTGCGCAGGCCACCATCAAACAAGGTAACTTCGCCAAACCACAGTGATGAATCAATAAAGCTCAATACGGCTTCTTTGCCTTCGTTACTTACGCCACTAATACGGACCACGCCGCTAAGTACTGCATAAATTCCATCGTGCTTGTCACCTCGCAAAAATAATGATTGCTGAGCTTTTAGCGAGAGCGTTTTGCCCTGCGTTAATAAAAAGCTTTTTAAATAAGCGCTACGGTTTTTAAACCAATGCCCTTGCTCTATAACGTTTTGCTGCTGTGGAGTCATTATTTACTGCATTTGCTTATTAAATGGCTGTTTTTCGATAACCAATTTTTTAGGGAAATTTAAATCGGTTGCTATAACAAAATCATCGTAAGGATCATTACCCGAAAACAGCTCAGTTATTAATGTATCGTTTTTATAAACATTAACGGTTACACCGCTGCCCATACCGCCTGAGTTAATAATATAGTAGTGATATTCGCCGTTACTAAAAAATAAAATACTCTCGCCAATACGCCCTACTTGCCTGTAGTAACTACCAAATGGTGCATCTGGTGTTGCTTCTTTTTCAAGCCCTATGTCATTAACTCTACCAAATCGATAACTAAGTGATGAGTCATCTTTTGCAACGCAAATAGAAAGCACTTTATCGGTAGGCTCTAACTTGTAGGCTGTACTTTCATCTGGGTTACGCACAACTTTATGCATTTTTGCGTTAATGTAGGCCGCTTCATTACTTTTACAATGTGTTGCTAGCATACCGACCACTAAAGCGGGTTCGTTTGTTTGAGCTGCTGGAGGTGTGTTTACTTTGAGATCAGAGGGTAAGTTACTTGCATTACTATTTAGCTGAGGGCTATCTTGCATTGCCATGCTTTGGTCGTCACAACCAAACAGTGCAAACAAGAAGAAAGAATAAAAGCTCGCTAAAAATTTAATGCGCATAATAAAATCCATCTATGAGAGAGCCTTTAAAATAGCGATAAAACTAGCGACCCGCAACACTCTTATGCGCAATACTTTATAAGTTTATTTTTATACCATCTTCTGCAAAAACTACGTTACTTTTTAGTGATTTAATTAACGATTTTTTAAACAACCACTGGTTTTTAATGACCGATTCATAAACTGAGATAGAACCGCCGCTTGATGCGTTTTCATCAATTGCGTTGTACATAATCACTACATCGGCAATTTCGCTAAGTTAGCAAATGTACCTATTTTTTGTTGAGTGACCAACGGCCGATTTATTAATTTTAGCTCGTATTAAAAGCTGATTTAAACACCTTATAAAAGTGTGTAAATAACTAAATTAATCAATAATTGGTTTTCTTATAATAAAATGTTGTTACCGCACTATTTCAAACGGTTTTTTATAACCAATTGTAATTTATAATTTAAATAAAATTAAATCCAAAAAACATACATTTTAAAAACAATTTAGTCTCATTTTATTAAAACAACAGTTGACCCTATTCAAAATATAAACTAGCATTTCTGGAAGCGCTTCCACAAAGCTCAGTTAAATGAACTTTTCTGGAAGCGCTTCCACACATTTGACAATGTTTATAACTACACAATAACAGCCCCATACAAGCTGTTAATAATAATGATAAAAGCGCGAGGGAAACCGAATGTCCAACCATATTGTAAGAAAAACAAAGATAGCGACCAGCCTATCTCTGATTTTAGGCGCATCAATCTCTTTGCCTGTATATGCACAAGAAGCAAATACAGATGTTGAAGTAATCCAAGTTACTGGTTTTAAAAGCAGTATTAAAGAGTCGACTCGTTTAAAACGCGACGCCGCCGGTGTTGTAGATGCAATATCAGCTGAAGATATTGGTAAATTCCCAGATACCAACTTAGCCGAGTCGCTACAGCGTATTACGGGTGTGTCGATTGATCGTTCAAATGGTGAAGGCTCTAAAGTAACGGTTCGTGGTTTTGGCCCCGACTACAATATGGTAACCCTAAACGGGCGTACAATGCCGGCGGCATCTTTGCCTGCAGGCGGTGGTACACCCAGCTCTCGTGCATTTGACTTTGCAAACTTAGCGTCTGATAGCGTTAAATCGGTTGAAGTATATAAAACGGGTAAAGCTAGCATTGCATCAGGTGGTATTGGCGCAACAATTAATATTAATACGGCTCGCCCACTCGACAATCCAGGCTTTGTTTCAAGCATTGGCGTAAAAGCATTACACGACTCAACAAACCGCGTTGGTGATGACATAACACCTGAGCTTTCGGGCTTAATTAGCTGGACCGACAGTGAAGCTAAATTTGGTGCCTCGTTAACTGCAAGCATGCAACAGCGCGATAGCTCATCAACAGGTGCGTTTGTAAATCAATGGAATACATCAGCTTTTGACGGCACAATCCCACAAGCTGCAGACGATATTGTTTTAACTAATGCACCCGCTGTTGGTCAGCTTTATTCAATGCCATCAGATTTACGCTACACCATTGCCGACAGAGAACGTACTCGTACAAACGCGCAATTAACGCTGCAGTACAGCCCAATTGACGATTTAACAGCCACGCTTGATTACACCTATTCTAAGCAAGATTTGTTCGAAGCCCGTGCTGAGCAATCAATATGGATGGATAACTACAAAAGCGCGCTAACATTTGACGACAACACGGTAAAAACCCCTATTTATTACCGAGAAGAACGTCGCGATCAGCAAACACGTGATTTAGGCTTAGCATTTCAAGAGCTAAACCAAGTTAACCAAAACGATTCTATTGGTTTAAACGTTGAGTACTATTTCAACTCAGAATTGAGCTTTATGTTTGATGCGCACAATTCAAAAGCCACTAGCAAACCAGATGCACCTTACGGCAGCTGGGTAAACGCAGGCTTAGGCGCAAACGTAGTTAACGCACAAGAAGTTGATTTTAGCCGCGAACTTCCATCAATGAGTATCGATTTTGATGATTGCCGCCGAGATAACCTAAATTGTAATAACACATTAGATGCCTCTGATGTGGGTACGTCTATTTTAGATTCTAACTTTGCTCGCCAAGAATCTGAAATCACAGAATTTAGAATTCATGGTAAATACGAAATTGAAAACGGCGCAATTGACTTTGGTATAGAGTCTCGCTCTATGGAAAGCCATTCACTGCAATCACTTACACGTAATACAATGGGTAACTGGGGTATAGAAAACCCAGGCGAATTACCTGATGGCTACCTAAACCCAACAAACTTTTTAGCTGAGTTTGACGACTACGATACATCGGGCTCATACAACCAAGGTTATACCGGCAGCGCATCGCAAATTGGTTACTGGGCAGGTGAAGAATACGGCTTTAACTTTGCAGCCGATGGCGCATTTGCAACAAACCGCACCATTGAAGAAGACATAACCGCTGCGTTTGTGCAATTTACTTACAATGGTTACATTGGCGATATGCCATACAACATTGTTATTGGCGCGCGCCAAGAGTCTACCGACATTACCTCAACGGCTAATATCGATTTACCTAACGCAGTAGCGTGGGAAGGTAATAACGACTTTAATGTTCGTTTTGGCTCAGCTAAAGAAGATTTCACGCTTAAATCTAGCTACGATCACTTTTTACCAAGCTTTGACTTTGACATAGAAGTAATTGAAAACGTAAAAGCGCGTTTTTCTTATAGCACTACAATTGCTCGCCCAACTTACGACAACTTAAGTTCAGCAGCGACTGTTGGTGTACCAGGTGCCCCTACTCTTTTAGCGGGTTCTTCACCGGCTACAGCGTCAACGGGTAATCCTGGTTTAGTGCCGCTAGAATCAGATAATATTGATGTATCGGCTGAGTGGTACTTTGCAGAAACTAGTTATGTGTCGGTAGGTTATTACACTAAAGACATTGAAAACTTTATTGGTTTAACACCAATGACGCAAAACTACTACGGATTACGCGATGCAACAGCGGGTCCTCGCGCACAAGCTGCCATTGCTGAGCTAGAATCTCGCGGACTTGCTCTAACCGATTCAAACTTATTTCAAATGGTTGCCGCAACAGAAAATGGCGTTGATTTTGACTCTATGACCTACGAAGAGTTTGAAGCCGCTTACGATGTAATTGCTAACAGCGATGACCCATTACTAGAATTTACAGCGCAAGTACCTACCAACAATAAAAATGCCACCATTGATGGTTTTGAAATTGCCTTTCAGCACTTTTTTGGTGAAAGCGGTTTTGGTGTGCAAGCAAACTACACCACAGTTAATGGCGACATAGACTTTGATGTAAACGCTGACCCTACTACAACACAATTTGCACTAGTGGGTTTAAGCGATACAGCTAACTTTATTGCAATGTACGAAAACGATGATTTTCAAGCACGTATTGCTTACAACTGGCGTGATAAGTTTTTAAATAGCGCAGCTCGATACGTAAACGAGCCAGGCTTTACTGAAGAATATTATCAAATCGACTTTAATGTTGCGTACAACTACAGCGAACAACTATCGTTTTTTGTTGAAGGCCTTAACATTACTGAACAAAACAGCCGCGAACATGGCCGTACGTCAGCACAATTGTGGAACCTACAACAGCTAGGTGCACGTTACAATATTGGTATGCGTTACAACTTCTAAAGGTAATACAAAGTAAAGCCGTTAGTTTTTACTAGCGGCTTTTTTGTATTTAAAACAGTATTAATGCTAGTTTAATTGTTATCAACTTTAGGGTGTTAACTCATGACCAAACCAATAACAAAAATAGTCGTTTTAGGTGGTGGTACTGCCGGCTGGCTAAGCGCAGGCTTATTAGCCGCCGAACACCCGCACCTAAGTGTAACGTTAGTGGAGTCGGCAAACGTGCCTATATTGGGCGTAGGTGAAGGCACATGGCCGTCAATGCGTAATACCTTACAACGCATTGGCATTAAAGAAATTGATTTTATAACCCAGTGCGACGCGTCATTTAAGCAAGGTTCTAAATTTATAAATTGGCGCAACCTCAGCGAGGGAGAAAACTACTACCACCCTTTTATGAATCCACAAGGCTACGAGCACACTAATTTACACGCCAGCTGGCAACGCATTGCACCTGATCAAAAATTTGCCGACGTTGTTAATATGCAAAGCTTTGTATGCCAAGCAGCACTTGCACCAAAACAATTACAAACACCCGAATACGCAGCAGTCACCAACTATGGCTATCATTTAGATGCGGGTAAATTTGCTGAGTTTTTAAAAAATCACTGTGTTAAAAATCTAAACGTTACACATATTACTGACGATGTAACCGAGGTTATTAACGACGAGCATGGCTATATTGCCGCAATAAAAACAAATAATAATGGCGATATAACAGGTGATTTATTTATAGATTGCTCAGGCTCTCGCGCTCGTTTAATTGGTGAGCATTTTAATAGTGAGTTTATAGCGCAAGATCATATTTTATTTAATAACAGCGCTGTTGCGGCGCAAATACCTAATGCACACATCAATCAACCAATCGCCTCTGCTACACTATCTACAGCGCAAAGTAACGGCTGGATTTGGGATATAGCCCTGCCAACACGCAGTGGCACAGGTTATGTATTTAGTAGTAAATATCAAAGTGATGAAAGCGCAACAAATACCCTAAAAAGCTACATAGCTAAAACTACCAGTGAGCAACAAGCTGAGCAACTTACCTACCGTGTATTAAAATTCAGCCCTGGTTACAGGCAAAAATTTTGGATTAAAAACTGTGTTGCTGTAGGTATGTCAGCTGGCTTTTTAGAGCCACTTGAAGCGTCAGCACTTGCTATGGTTGAACTTTCAATTAGCATGATAAGCGAGCAACTACCGCAAAACCGCACACACATAAGCCAACTTGCCATACGATTTAATGAGCGTTTTAGCACTCGTTGGCAACGCGTTATTGAGTTTTTAAAACTTCATTATGTGCTAAGCGAGCGCGACGACACTCCCTATTGGCAAAATATTAGTAGTTTAAATACCGCGCCCGAACGCGTGCAAAACTTACTTAAACTTTGGCAATTTCAGCCCCCTAGCCGCTTTGATTTTATTGAAAACGAAGAAGTGTTTTCATCAAGCAGTTATCAATACGTTTTATATGGCATGGGCTTTAATACACAAACAGTATCTGCACAAAATACATTTAACGACCCACGTGCTGGGGATTACTATTATCAGCAAAATCGCGAAAAAATAGCGCAGTGCTTAAATGGACTGCCAAGTAATCGCGCGCTTTTAAATCATCTTTTATCAAACAATGGGCAGCCACATAATGACTAAAAAAAATGCTGTTAAAAACGTAGTAATTGCTGGAGGCGGCACTGCAGGTTGGATGGCCGCAGCAGCACTTGCTAAACTAGTTGGTAACAATATAAACATAACCCTTGTTGAATCTGACGATATTGGCACTGTAGGTGTTGGTGAAGCAACAATTCCGCCTATTCGTACATTTCATAAATTGCTGGGTATAAACGAGCAAGCATTTATGAAAGCCACTCAAGCAAGCTTTAAATTAGGTATTAGCTTTGAAAACTGGGGCGATGAAAACACGCATTATATTCACTCATTTGGCGCAACGGGCAAAGAATGTTGGGCGGGTGAATTTCATCACTTTTGGCTGCAAGGTAAAACTTTAGGAATAAACAACCCATTTGGCGATTACTGCTACGAGCTGCAAGCGGCTAAAGCCGGTAAGTTTGCGTTTAATCAGCAAAACCCTATTAACTATGCCTACCATATGGATGCCACGCGTTACGCACAGTTTTTACGTGGATTTTCAGAGCCATTAGGTGTAAAACGCATTGAAGGTAAAATACAAAAAGTAGTAAAAAACACTAAAACGGGCCATATAGAATCATTGATTTTAAATAATGGCGAGCACATTAACGGCGACTTCTTTATTGATTGCACCGGCTTTAGAGGCTTATTAATAGAGCAAGCATTACATACTGGCTACGAAGACTGGTCGCATTTACTACCGTGTAACAGCGCCATTGCGGTGCAAACAAAATCAACCAGCGATACCGTATTGCCACTTACCCGCTCTATTGCCCATAAAAGCGGTTGGCAATGGCGTATACCACTGCAAAACCGTGTCGGCAACGGATTAGTTTATTGCAGCCAATATATGGATGACGAACAAGCCAAAGCGCTATTATTAAATAACATTGAAGGCGAGGCGCTTACAGAGCCCCGTATAATTAAATTTAAAACAGGGCGCCGCTTAAAAGGCTGGAACAAAAACTGCTTAGCGCTTGGCCTTGCTAGCGGTTTTGTTGAGCCACTTGAGTCCACCAGCATTCACTTAATAATGTCGGGTATTATTCGCTTTATGCGTTTATTTCCGTTTAATGTCATTACCAATCACGCCATTGACGAATACAACAAACAGCTTAAAAGCGAAATTGAAAATATTCGCGACTTTATTGTGCTGCACTACAAAGTAACTAATCGCGATGACAGTGAGTTTTGGCAGCATTGTAATGCCATGGAAGTGCCAAAAACACTTCAGCATAAAATTGATTTGTTTAAACAAACCGGCCGTGTATTTTTAGACGATGGCGACATTTTTAGAGTCGACTCGTGGGTGCAAGTTATGCTTGGTCAGGGTATTGAGCCTAATCAACATCATTTAATAGCCAGCATGATGAGCGATGAAGAACTCACCCGTTTTTTACACGGTATTAAGCAACAAATAGAGCAACGCGTAAGCCAATTACCACCCCACCATGAGTTTTTAAAGCAGTATTGCCCAGCATAAAAAACCCTTATTACTAAGGGTTTTTGGTACACACAACAACTTTTACGTTTTATTCTTCACACTTAACCATGGCACTTTTAGCGCTTTGTGGCTCAAAGCTAATATCTGCAACTGAAACGCTAAGCTCTCCTGCTGTTTTAATAATAAAAGGGCTGGTTATTCTGGCAAAATCAACGCCCTTTTTAGCAAAACAGGTTAAA
This sequence comes from Pseudoalteromonas sp. 5Ae-yellow, assembly GCF_014077565.1. Taxonomy (NCBI): domain Bacteria; kingdom Pseudomonadati; phylum Pseudomonadota; class Gammaproteobacteria; order Alteromonadales; family Pseudoalteromonadaceae; genus Pseudoalteromonas; species Pseudoalteromonas sp. 5Ae-yellow. The sequence goes on along the minus strand of NZ_JACGWD010000054.1, from coordinate 13,075 downwards.
TCTATACTCATGGTTTGCCATGTATTTAAATCAGCATTTTCAAGCTCATTAGTAATATCAAGCTCGCTACCACAACCTTGTTCGCACTTCATTGCAAGGTATGTATGTGAGCTAGGTATTTGGTTTACTTTATAGCTAAAACTAAGGGCCGAATTTGCTTCAATGTAGGCCACTTTGTCTTCGGTAAAGTTACTATTAATCTCGATATAGCTGGGTGCAGTGCCATCAAAATTAAATTGCATCGCATCTTCTTGAATCGCTTTGTCTTCAGTACGATAAGTAATGCCGCCAAGCTTTACACTATTACTTGCTACTTGGTGCTGCTCGCTGTTTGAATTTAAAAACAAACGCCACGGTGTTTTAAAGCTGCCATTAAATATAGATAGCGGCGCAAGGTTACTAATATCAACACCTGAGTCTTCATTTAGATTATTGCTAAGCGTACTTTCATCTTTATACGTTAAGCCAAAGCCATAGGGTAATAATGGTGAGTAATTAGCATCGCCCTTATTTACTGCGGTTTGTAGTGGCGATTTAGGCCACGAGAACGACAATTTACCTTTAAAGTCGTATTGTACCTGCCCACTTGCATCCGCTAATAAAACATCTGCAATGCCTTGTCCTTCAGTGCCAGGAAGCCATGCTGCTACAAATGCATCTGACGCGTTTAGCTCGCTGTTAACCCACATTGGTCTGCCCGATATAAACACCGATACCACTGCAATACCTTGCTGCTTTAATGTTTTTAATATTTTAAGAGAACGTTTATTGTTACGTTCAAACTCAAGGTTGTCTTTATCGCCATGTCCCTCTGCGTATGGTTCTTCACCAAATACAACAATGGCTACATCGGGTTTGGTATTAAATTCACCCGTTGGGCTTAAAATAGCGTTACCGCCAGCAGCCTCTATTTGCGTTTTTAATCCGGCATAAATAGACGTTGCTCCAGGAAAATCTGCATTTTGATTATTAGTTCCCTGCCACGTAATACTCCAACCACCCGATTGCTTGCCTATGTTGTCTGCCGCATCGCCTGCAATCAGTATGTTGCTTGATGGGTTAAGCGGTAATAAATGGTTGTTGTTTTTAAGCAGTACTAGCGACTCTTGTACCGCTTGGCGGGCAATATCGCGATGTGCTGGCGCACCTATTAGTTCTAATTTACCTGAATATTTTCGATTTGCAGGGCTTGGCTTATCAAATAAACCCGCACGTAATTTAACGCGTAAAATACGTGCTACGGCGTCATCTATTCGCGCCATTGTTATTGTGCCCGCTTTTACTTGTTTAATTGTATTTTCATAAAGTGGCTTCCAAGCACCCGTTGGCACCATAAAAATATCAAGCCCCGCATTAACAGCCTGTGGGCAACTTTCATTTGTACAGCCTGCAACTTGTCCGTGTCCGTTCCAATCTCCTACAACAAAGCCATCAAAACCCATTTTTGTTTTTAATACTTCGGTAAGTAAGTATTTGTTGCCGTGATTTTTTTTACCATTCCAGCTATTAAACGATGCCATAACCGACTGACTACCTGCGGTTAAGCCACCTATATAACCTTGCGCATGAATGTTATATAACACCTCTTCGCTATCAATGTTATCGCCTTGATCGTCACCATCTACTGTGCCGCCATCGCCTAAAAAGTGCTTAACGGTACTAATTACGCGTTTGTCACTTAAAAAGTCTTCATCGGCTCTGCCTTGCAATCCGTTTACAATTGCGGCTGAATACTCACGTACAATTGCAGGGTCTTCTGAGTAGCCTTCGTACGTTCTGCCCCATCGGTCGTCGCGCACCACCGCAACAGTCGGTGCAAACACCCAATCTATGCCTGTTGCCATTACCTCTATTGCAGTAGCTGCTGCAATGCGCTCAATTAATGCGGGGTTATTAGCAGCACCTAAACCAATATTGTGCGGAAATAATGTCGCGCCAATCACATTATTATGACCATGTACCGCATCAGTGCCCCACATAGTTGGAATTTTACTGCCATCAATTGAGTCATCAACCGATGCTTGATACATACTCTCAGCAAGTGTTATCCAATCTGCAGGCGTTGCATGCTTATTAGCATTTGGGAACGAGCCACCGCCATTTAAATACGAACCAAAACCGTATTTGCGCATATCTTCAACACTAATATCGCGAATTTCAGGTTGGATCATTTGCGCTACTTTTTGCTCAAGCGTCATTGTTTTTAAATACTGTGCAATTGTATTTTCAATTTCGGGCGTTTTCACTACCTTGCTTTTAAGCGTTGGCCAAAGTGATAAATCACCTTGCTCATGCTCAGCCTTTTTGGCTACGGCGCCTTGGCTATTATTTGCGTTAATCTCTTGTTTATTACACCCACTTAAAACGCACAGTCCTCCTATTAAAATGGGGAGCATGTGTAACCTGTTAGTGTTTAAGCTTTTTTTCATATTTATAGCCCTGTGTTGTGTCAGTGTGATTTTGTGAGCGCCCATTTGTTATTTAAATTTAACTATTGACCTGTTTAACAATAGCCACTAACCTAAATATGGAAGCGCTTCCTCAAAGTTATTAAATACCATACTTAGTGATTAATCAAATTAAATATGGAAGCGCTTCCAATAATGAATTTAATATACGCTCTATACAAAGCAAACTTTACCAAAAAAGAAGCAGAGGTTTTCTCTTAATGAAACAATTATCTTTACCTAGTGGCTCACCACTTTTAGCCAAAAATTTTACTTATGGTGTAGCTACGGCCTCATTTCAAATTGAAGGCGGCGCAGCTGATCGCTTGCCATGTATTTGGGATACCTTTTGCAGTAAAGAAGGCAAAATAGTCGATAATTCAAATGGCGATGTAGCCTGCGAGCACTACACTCGCTGGAAAGAAGATATAAACTTAATTGAATCATTAGGTGTGGACGCTTATAGACTTTCGATTTCGTGGCCGCGCGTAATGACTAAAAGCGGTCACTTAAACCCGACAGGCGTTAAGTTTTATACCGACATTTTAGATGAATTAAAACGTCGTAACATTAAAGCTTTTGTAACGCTGTATCACTGGGATTTACCACAACATATTGAAGATGAAGGCGGTTGGCTAAACCGTAACACCGCTTACGAGTTTGCACATTACACAGATTTAATTACCAAAGCTTTTGGGGAACGTGTGCACTCTTACGCCACCTTAAACGAGCCGTTTTGCAGCTCTTACTTAGGTTACGAAATAGGCGTACATGCACCTGGCATAGTAGGTCGCGAATTTGGTCGTAAAGCCGCGCACCACTTATTACTGGGTCACGGTTTGGCTATGCAAGTACTTGCTAAAAATAGCCCAAATACGCTAAACGGTATTGTACTTAACTTTACGCCTTGTTACTCCGTTACCCAAAGTGAAGACGATTTAAAAGCTACTGCATTTGCTGATGACTATATAAACCAATGGTACATGCAGCCTGTAATGCAAGGTAAATACCCTGATATTATTAAGCAATTACCTAAAGCCCACCGCCCAGATATTTTAGATGGCGACATGGAAATAATTGCTCAACCGCTAGATTACCTAGGGGTTAACTTTTATACCCGCATGCATTATCAAGCAAGCGAAACCGACTTTTACCATGAGCTGCCACATAAAGCGCCAATGACCGATATAGGCTGGGAAATTTATCCTAAAGCGCTTACAGAATTACTTGTATCGTTAAACGAAAAGTACACCCTACCGCCTATTTATATTACCGAAAATGGCGCAGCCATGGCTGACGAATTTAAAGACGGTGAAATCAAAGATAACGACCGTATTGAATATTACCACGAGCATTTAAATGCCCTACATAACGCAACCGAGCAAGGCGTTAAAGTAGATGGTTACTTTGCGTGGAGCCTAATGGATAACTTTGAATGGGCAGAAGGATATTTAAAGCGCTTTGGAATAATACACGTAGACTACAACACACAAAAACGAACTGTTAAAGCCAGCGGTAAAGCGTACAGTAACCTAATAACTAGCCGATAATTTTTCGGCTTATAACAATAAGAACACACACATTGAACAAACTCCCTTTATACGAAAAAGTCGGTTACGCCATGGGCGATGCCGGCGCTAACTTAGTATGGCGCGGCGCACTTGCTTATTTAGCGGTGTTTTACACCGATACATTTGGCATATCGGCAGCCGCCGCTGCCATGTTATTTTTGGTTGTAAGGCTATCAGATGGCGTAACCGACATTATTATGGGTATGATTGCCGACAGAACGCAGTCGCGCTTTGGTAAATTTCGCCCATGGATACTCTACTCGGCACCATTTTTGGGCTTGTTTATGGTGTTGTGTTTTACTACACCCGACTTTAGCACCACCAACAAACTTATTTATGCCTACGTAACCTACATAGGTTTAACGCTTGCTTACACCGTAAGTAATGTGCCCTACTCGGCACTTATGGGCGTAATGACACCAGACGATACAGAGCGCACAAAGCTCTCTGGTTTTAGGTTTGCAGGTGCGTTTACTGGTGGCTTATTGGTTATGGGTTTTTTACCTGAGCTAGTGGCATTTTTTGGTGGCGGCGACAATGCCAAAGGCTATCAGCTTACTATGTACTTATTTGCCAGCTTACTTATTATTTTAATGATTATAACGTTTGCGACCACCAAAGAGCGTGTAACACCGCACGCCTCAAATGAAGGGAATTTAAAATCAGAGTTGTTTGATTTAACCAAAAGCCTGCCATTTATAATCCTACCTTTGCTTGCTACCACCCTGTTTTTTTATTACCGCGATTTATACAGCGGCGTATTTTTTGCCCTTGTTATGGCTGCAATGACATTCGTTATTAAAAAATTACTCAATAAAGATAAGCAAAGCTTAACGGGCTCACAACGCGACATGGTTGATCTTCTGACCAACAAACCTTGGCTGGTATTACTCGGCATTGGTTTTTTAACCATGATGTTTAATGGCATAAAATACGGTGTAATTGCGTACTACTTTAAGTACCACGTAGCCAATGAACTCATGGCTGGGCAATACTTTATTGCTTTGTTGGTTGTATCTATATTTGGCGCACTTGCCACAGGTAAACTGGCCGAAATTATGGGTAAACGAAACCTTTTTATTGCTTCATTAATGCTAAGCGGCATACTCACTACTGCATTTTACTGGGTACCTAGTGATAACCTTATTGCTGTATTTACCTTTGGTTGCGCTGCTGAATTTTTTGCCGCGATGATGCCAACATTATTTTTTAGTATGCTTGGTGATTCAGCCGATTATTCAGAGTGGAAAAACAAACGCCGCGCTACAGGCTTAATTTATTCTGCGGGTACATTTGTGCAAAAAACCGGTGGTGGTTTTGCAGGTGCATTAGTGTTGGTGGTACTTGCAGGCTACGGCTATAACGGTATGGATGAGCTAACAATCACACAAGCCCTACCTGGTATGCAGTTACTTATGAGCTGGATACCCGCCGCATTTGCTTTTTTAGGCGCCGCATTGATGCTTATTTATCCGCTAACCTCAGCGATGACGCAAAAAATAACAGAAGACTTAGCAATTAGACGCAGTAATGTGTAAATTAACTTTTAATGACCCTTCGCACTTTATATTTTTTATAAAGTGCGAGTAAAAATACATATAAGCTAGGACATCAATGGCGACAATTTATCAAGTATCAGAAATGGCAGGTGTGTCTTTATCAACTGTTTCAAGGGTGCTTAACGACAACGACTACGTAAGCAAAAAAACTAAAAAAAAGGTATTAGAAGCAATGAAAGAGCTAGGCTATCAGCCAAGTTCTATTGCTCGCTCTTTGGCGTCTAGCACTACAAACAGCGTCGGTATTTTAGTTTCTGAGTTGGATGGTCCGTTTTTTGGTCAGATGATGTCAGCCATTGAAGAGCATCTTCGTATTGCGGGTAAACACGTTATTATTACCCCTGGGCACAGTGACGAGAAAAAAGAAAAAAGCGGCTTTGAGTTTTTAATAGGCCGTAATTGCGACGCTATTATTGCCCACGTAGAAGCGGTATCAAACGAGTATCTAATTGAGTTAAGTAAAGGCAAAACCCCTATTTACTTAATGAGCCGCTACGTTAAAGAAATTGAAGAAAACTGCATTAGCCTCGACAACGTAATGGGCGGCTACTTAGCCACTAAAGCTATGATCAACAAAGGTCATAAAAACATTGCGTACATAGCAGGCCCGCAGTTTAAAGAAGACGCGTCAAATCGTTTAAAAGGCCACAAAAAAGCCCTAGCAGAATACAATCTAACCTTTGACGAAAACCTATTTTACATAGGCGACTTTAAAGAAACCGGCGGCAGCGATGGTTTAAGGCATTTTATTCAAAATAAAGCGCAAATAACCGCCCTTGTATGCGCCAATGACGAAATGGCATCGGGTGCTATGAAATACGCCCGCGAACACGGTTTTAACCTGCCAAAAGATTTAGCCATTATTGGGTTCGATAACGTAATTTTTACCAATTATCTCTACCCAACACTGACTACAATAGATAACCCAGTTCCCGAAATGGGCCGAGCTGCGGCTAACTTAGTGCTTAAAGACATTTACAAAAAAAGCGGCATAACAGTAAAGCACGTGTTTCAGCCAAAGCTTATTTTAAGAGACTCAACACCGGATATTAATTAACTTTAAATCTAGTTTAAATCTAAGTTATGTAATTCATTACGCACCCACTGCGTATCTAAATATTGCTCTACGTGCTGCTGCGCAAACTTTAAAAAGTGACGTGCAGCATGCGATATGTGCCTGTCTGCTTGCATTACAAAAAACCTATTCAGACATAAATGCTCACAAATATAAAACAATATCTCCATAAAAACACTACAATAAAAAGCATAATAGATCCGATAATTTACCAAAAAGATCGTTTTAAAGTTTATTTATATTGTTTAATAAAATATCACTTTACTTATTTTTAATTTGGCTCTAAATTCGCGCAAATTTTATTATTAAAGTAACCTCTCAAACTTTAAAACAGTGGTTATTTACCTTGATGAGTCGATAAACACAAATGGCCGAATCAGCCACCACAAGCACCTCTAACAACCCTTTAGCACCCGTTATCGGGCTGTCATTTTTTGCTATTGCATCAGGCTTTTTAATGAGCCTTATTCCGCTGTCGTTACCTGCATTTAAACTTGATGAAAATCTAGCGCCTTGGCTTGCGAGCATTTTTTACTTTGGCTTACTTATTGGCGCCACCACAATAGAGCGCATTGTGGTAAAAATGGGTCATCGCTTCGCCTTTATATTATTTTTAAGCTTGTTAATAGTAAGTGTGCTTGCACAACTTGCGCTACCAAATACCGTTAACTGGTTAATTGCACGATTTGTAGCAGGTGTTGCTGTTGCCGGTGTGTTTGTCGTTGTTGAGTCTTGGTTGTTAATGACCAACACAGCAAAGTCGCGGGCTAAACGTTTGGGTTTATACATGACCTCACTTTATGGGGGCAGCGCGGTTGGTCAACTTGCTATAGGGCCGCTTGGCACCGAAGGTTCAATGCCTTATTTATTTGTAGCCTCGTTATTATTTTTAGCTATTTTGGCCCCTTTATTAATAACTAAAGGTCAGCCCGAAAAACAGCACCTTGAAAAACTACCACTAAAAGAAATAAAAACATTAAGCCACCCAGCTATGCTCGGATGCTTAGCATCGGGCTTATTACTGGGCCCTATTTACGGCTTAATGCCGGTGTATATTTCAGCACAAGCTGATCAAGCTCAGTACACAGGGACACTTATGGCGGTTATTATTTTAGGCGGCATGGTCGTACAGCCGCTTGTGAGTTACTTATCTACTCGGCTTGAAAAAAGCTTATTGATGGGTATGTTTTGTTTAGTAGGCGCAGCCGGTGCTGTGGGTATATTACAAGCAAACACTTTAGCAGGATTAATAGTAAGCTACTTAATACTAGGCGCATGCAGCTTTGCACTTTACCCGATTGCTATAACACTTGCGTGCGACTCATTGCCAATGGCAAAAATAGTCTCAGCAACTGAGGTAATGCTTTTGAGTTACAGTATTGGTTCGGTATTTGGCCCTATGCTTGCTGCAAATTTATCTGATGCACCCAATGGTATTGTGTTTTATTTAGCAGGCTGTTTAATCACTACCTGTATTTATATGTTTATTAAAAGCATTAAAAATATTCGCGCGGGTAAAACACCTGTTGCAGGCTAATTTTTAGCTTAAATACACGCTTGCTTATTAACTAATTCTAGCTGTTAAACATCTTGATTTAACAGCTAAAACTATTATTTAGCAGTGAGTTTTTTATGTGGGCTCAAAAAAACATCTTTTTCCACCCTTGGTTTTGCGCTGTAAAAAGCCACGGCATGGGCACTAACGATAAAATAGAATAATGCACATGAGGCTGTTTTCCTGCGGCATTTCCGGTATCGCCCAGTGAGCCAATTTGACTGTTTATGCTTACTACATCACCTGTACTTACCGAGTAGTTATTTAAATGTGCAAAATAATGCACGCGCCATTTAGGCCCAAGCACCGCAACCACCTTACCACCACGAGTTAACTCACCTGCAAATATAACAATACCGCTTGTTGAGGCAATTACGGGAGTATTTTTTGTGCCAAAAATATCAATTCCTTTGTGCACACCCGACCTACCCCAAGGCTCGTACCAAAACGTGTTATGGTTCCAATCTTTACTTGTGGCACCTTGTACCGGAATCATTATTTTTTTCGGGAATTAGTAAGCCTACTATTAATAAAGTAGCTATTCCAATTGCAATCCACTTAAGTACTTTCACTTTTTCTATCCTTGATATTTAAATAACTTATACTGGTAAATTATTAGCCATAATAACTGAACTCATCATGAGTCGTATTTATGGTGCTTTATTTATGAAGTTTTATTTGAATGAAATACCCGACTAACATGTACTAAGCTGATCAATTTCAAAATAGGTTTTATAAGCAATTGAGCACTGCCCGCTATAAACAGCCATGTGCCACTTTCTATTAGTGAGTCATTTAAAAAGAAAAAACTGCCAATTAAAAACCAAACAGCAATCAAAAAATCGTTAAACGCTCCCAGCGCTTCATATCGTCGCTGGATGGTAATATGCTCTTGTCCTAAATCTAAAATAAACTGATTACTGGGGTCCATAAGTACTGCTCACTCTTTTATTTCATAATTTAAAAAGCTTGTTTTCACAAGCTAAGCCGCACCATACAATAACAAAATTTACGCAATAAAAAACGCTGGCCAATGCGAATCAGCCAACGTTTTATTGTTTGTGCAATACTTAACTAATCGTTTATTTTTTCTCTTTTTCTAAACGCTTTTTAAGACTTAATGCAGCATCGGCGGCTAATAAACGCATGAATTCAGAGCCATTACTTTGCTCGCCTTGGCCTGCGCCTATTACAATTTCAGGCACTAAACGGCTATTACCTAAGCTTGTAAATAAAGCGGTTTGAATTTTAACTTCTGCTTTTAGTGTTTCATCAAATACATACTTTGGATCAAGTGCAGCAGACTTAGCTCTTAAACGAGCCTCAGCTAAAACGTCCATACCTAATGCTTCTAAACGTTGTTGCTTTAGAATCTCTTCTTGCTCTTTTGCAAGCTCCGCTTTTACAGCCACTCGTTGCTGTGCAGAAATAATGGCATTTGCCTTAATCCGTTCAGCATCAATTTGCTCTTTTATTTTTAGCTTTTCAGATTCAGCACGCTGCTTAGCAATTGCTTGTTCACCTAAAGCCACTTCAGTACGCGCTTGTTGCTCTGCTTTTTTAAGGTTTTGACGCGCTAGCGCTTCATCAGCAGCAGCTTGCTTTTGGGCTTCAAGGCGAGCATTTACTTTGCTTTCGTAGTCAATATCAATAATGCTGGCATCTACTACTGTAATACCGTAAGCGCCTAAAATAGGTGCGTTACGCAGTGTATTACCCTCATCATCCATTTTAATATTAATAGTGACACGTTGCTGTTTACTTAAATTACCTAAATCGTCAGATTTATCGCGCTCGCCCGTACTAATAATTTGTTCAGTAACAAAAATACCGTTGGTTAATTGATCAGCAAAATCTTGACTTAATTGACCATTACCACCAGAGTAATGCTGCTCTACCGACATCATACGCGCCGACGCTTTTACATTTTCAGTGGTTGCACGCATTAATAAATTAGATATTAATGTTTCTTGTGAACCAAACTCTTCGTGTATTTTAAGTAAACCACGTAGAGCACCCGATTCAGCTGCAGGTACATTGCCTGGTAATCTAAAACGAGAGACACCTCGTGCGCCACCTGTTGTCGTGTCTAAAAATCGAATCGGAATTAACGGCACAATTGCGCTTGCTGTTGCACCTGCATCGCCCGTAAAGTTAATCGAAATTACTTTTTTATAAGCGGATGTACTACCAAATGCTTTTAAGTAAGGGCCTGCTTGATTTATTACGGTTAAGTTACCTGTAAAAGCCGATTGATGTACTAAACGCTCATCTGCTTCATTCCATGAAACAACTTGCGATGTAAGAGTTGCTATCACGACCAATACAACAATTGATGACACTATAATTACATTACGACGACCAAATCGACTCATAAATGAGTCACTTTTTACTGCTGGGACTGCTTTTTCGCTATCCATTTTTATTACTCTCCATGTTTAATTTCTTTTTAACAAAGTAAATAATTTCCTGTTCACTCAAATGTGCGCAAAAGCTACCAGAGCGATGTAACTCAACAAATGTTGCAAGGATTTCTTCTTTACCTTTAGCTGTTTTATCTTGGTTTTCTTGTGTTTGATTTTTTTCTGTTAGTTGAGTGATTAGTTCATCAACTATCGTGTCTTTATCAAACAGTACGTTGTATTCCTTGGATTTTCTTACCCGACTTTTATGTACGTTGCTGTAAATTACATAAAGTGCAACGCATAAAATAATAACAAGTAAACTTAACCCTATAATATAAAAAATCATAAGCTCTACTTAAATTAGTTTAAATACTTAATGAGCAATAACAATTGTAAGCATCACTTTACAAATGTTAACCCAGTAATTTTACAGTAAACCCGAGTAAAAAACAGATTAAAAATAAAGTTCATCAGGTATACAGTTATAACCGCACATAAAAGTAAGCTTTTTCAAACAAAAAAATGCCAGTCAGTTATTAGCTGACTGGCATTAAACTAATATTTATTAAAGTGCTTTTTACATTATTCGCATTGCACCCAGTCAACACCATTTTCACCGCACTCATGCAGCATTGTTCCATCTTCTCGGCGGGTATCTCTAAACCATTTCCCTTCAATTGTTTTAATAATACGTACGTTGTCTGTGGTTTTGTATTTACGCCAAAAGCTAGCATCAATAGATGTTTCGTCATCAAACTCATAGGGCATAGCAGCGAGTACGGTCACTAAATCTTGAGTTTCTAAGTCAGTAGCTTTGTCTTTAACATTTACCCAATCAGATAATGTCTGAAAGTCGGCATTTTCCTCTCTAAAGGCAAAGTCAGTTTGGTAAAACGATCCTGACTCAGTATAGCTAATGCTAAAACCTCGCTCGAACGGTGTATCTAAATTAGCACTAACGCATTCATCAGCTGTAGGAAAGTTAACCGATGGGCTAGTATTAGCAACGCCATAAAGCACATTGCTTTGCTCAAAACTAACGTTCTCAATGCTAGAGCATCGGTAAGTACGATCGGCGTTAATGTAAACATCGTCTCTAACTGTTAATTTTCCATTTAACGATTCTTCGCCCCAAGGCGTATCTGTTGAATCCAATCGAGACAAAATAACGTCAATTTTGTCGAGTTCGTCTGTATTTTGAAGCTTTACTTGCTCATAAATAAGTTCAGCGCCTGCAAAAATAACTTTATCGCGGTACCATGCATTTTCAAACCCATACTCTGCATCTTTTGCTTTACCACAAACGATAAAAACAAACCTAATAAGTGAATAAATCTAACCTATAGACTTTAGTCTAACACCTGTAAAAATACTTAGTAATTACAATTAGTTAAAATCCATGAAAACAACTAAACAATATATATAAAAATACAGTTTTTTATTTTTTAATAGCAAAATACAAAGTTAATAAACACGAAAAAGCCGATGTTGGGGTTTAATCCAACATCGGCTTTTTTACTCTCGCTATTTTATATTATGCTTTAGTAAGCACTTTATAAAAGACCTTATAGAGATAATTCTTCTTTAGCGCGAGTTAAGTTGTGCGATACCATTGAGCTGTTAGACAATTTTGATGCTTCGTATAAATCAGCAAGTGCAGCTGTATCGTTATGCGCTTTTAAACGTGCAACACCACGGTTGCTTAATGCGAATGACGTAAGTTGGCGTACTTTAAATTTAGGGCCATCTGCGTCTTTTAAAAGTGCGATTGCTTTAGTACAAATTGCTTCAGCCTCAGCGTAGTTTTTTGACTTAACATTCAGTGCGCAGCTATTAAATGATTGCTCAAGTGGCTGTGGCGCTGTTGCAGTTTCAATAACCATTAATTTGTAATCACTTTGATCAGCCATTGCAGCAGCTGAACATGTTAATAGTGAGCTAAGAGCGATAGTTTTGATAAGTGTAAGTTTCATGGTCATATTCCTGATTAGTTAAGCCGTGCTTGTTGCCGACAACTGAACTTTAGAGAATTACCACAACCCCGACAAACGATTAAAACAAACCTAATAAGTGAGAAAAATTAACCTATAGACCTTAGTCTAATACGTTTAAGTTTTTTCTATATATTTAAATAACTTACGAACTAATAATCGTGCCTAAAATCGCTACTTTACGTTTTAAAATGTATATAATTATTTATGCTTATTTTTAGTTGGTTTTATTTTAAACACCTTGCTTTGGCATAGCTGAATAACAATCAAACAAATTTAGTAACTATTCACCAAGACAAATTATTTTCTAAGGATCTTTTTTAGCTATTGACTGATCCTGCCAGCATGCCAAGCTAGAGCTATTACCCTATCGCTCTAGCTTTAATGAATTTAAACAGCATAAATATCACTGAAATAGTTGAGCAAACTAAAACTCAGTTACAAGAAGATAAAACACTCTCGCCAGCGTTGA